>JANNJE010000498.1:0-5515 GCA_031405735.1 Armatimonadota bacterium
GCGATTCAAAAGCATTTATTGCACCCATCGTCCTTGACCCGAACAACTACAATTTGCTTTACGCAGGAACAAACTATCTATGGCGAAGGGATGATGCTACTGGAGTGTGGACGGCTCGACTTGGCGGCCAACTTTTGAGCGCAAGTGGCAATCTGCGAGCCATAACAATTGCGCCTGGCGACACAAATCGAATCTATACTGGCGCAAGCGATGGCCAGGTTTGGATGTCAACTGACAAAGGCGTCACCTGGACTCAGATCAACAATGGTCTCACCAGCCTGCCAAATCGAACAATTACCTATATTTCAGCGAATCCGGCAAACAAAGATGAGATATTGGTAACGGTTTCCGGGACGGGCTCTGGGCACGTGTGGAAGTGTCCAAACACCCTTGCAGGAGCGGCGAGAACTTGGACCGATGTGAGTGGATCGGGAATTACCGGATTGCCAAATGTTCCAGCCAATTCGATCTGTCGGGACATTTTTGACTTCGATCGAACCTGGTTCGTAGGAACAGACCTTGGCGTTTTCATGACCGAAAACGGTGGAGCTTCATGGACGTCTGCTACTCGCCCGTTGGGCTTGCCAAATGTACGCGTGAATGACACAAAGATCGCACCTGGGCTACAGACACTTTATGCGGCAACTTACGGCCGAGGAATGTGGAAGTTTGATCTTCCCAAAACCTATTGGCCGAATAGCATGACTGTATTAGGCGGGCTGCTGTTTGGCGGGACTTTCGCTGACTTAGCTTCAAGCGACAACACATCTGTATTTATTTTGAACGACGAGTTTGACGCAAATGGACACATTGAACTAACTTTTGCTGCGACCGCAGGGCCTGTGCTCGAGCTTTATTTGGCTGTCGAAACCGGGGCATCCCGGGCTGACTTAACACAAATCGTACGTCTGTATGATCAAGTAGCGGGAACTTGGGTTACTGTTGATACACGAATATCTACGATTTCGGATACACGAACAGTTGTTAATGTTACAAACAACCCAAGCAGATTTGTTTCTGCATCCGGCCAAATCAAAGCAAGACTGCTCTGGGTGCCTTCGGTTGACAGTTCCGCGGTTGATGGCTGGACCGAACGCGTGGACCGCGTTGCAGTACGAATAGTTCGCTAGTTCTTAACCCAGCTCAAAAAGGAGTGCCAACATGAGATGCCTTCAGTTGGCGGACTCGTGTAAACTTCCGAATCGTGATCGAGATCATTGGAGCGCCTTGGGATGGATGCGGATTTCGGCCTGGAAGCCGACTTGGCCCAGCCGCGACACGACTTGCCCACCTTACGAGTTCGCTTAACGAATTGGGCTTGGATTGGGTTGATCTTGGCGACATTGCATTAACCGAAGAGTCAACGGTTTCTGGTGGGCTGAAAAATTTTGAACCCGCATTTGATAACTATCTGCAAATTCGAAAACTTGTAAAGGCGGCGTGTGCTAAAAATTCGATGGCAATCGTCCTTGGCGGCGATCACAGCAATGCTATTGGTTCGATAGCTGGTGCTTTAAGCGTGTATGGAAGCGACCTCGCCGTGCTTTGGATTGATGCCCACATGGACATAAACACCCCATTGACATCTCCATCTGGAAATCTGCATGGAATGGTTCTGGGTTCCTTGATGGACTTGCCGTTCGTATTGGAAGCAAGAAATAAGGGACCGTACCAATATGGAGTTGCAGATGAACAATGGGCTCGATTGCAACGCGAAATTGTGGGCAAACCTGCGCTAAACACCAAATCAGTTGGATGGTTTGCCGTTCGTGATGTTGACCAAGGCGAAAAGGACTCCTTCCGCAATATGAAGGGCGGCTATATGGCGACGATGTACGACATTGATCGGAATGGAATCGTAGACATGGTTCAACGAGTTGATATCTGGTTAAAACGGATCGGTGCCAAGAAGTTGTGGATTAGCTTCGACGTTGATGCTCTCGATCCATTTCTGGCGCCTGGTACTGGCACGGCAGTTCGGGGTGGTCTGACGTATCGCGAAATGCACTTAGTTGGAGAAATGCTGCATGAATTGCTCCAAAATCCGGGTTCACCGTACTCGCTGGTTGGGCTCGATGTTGCGGAGATCAACCCCATCGTAGACACAAATAATGCGACTGCAAAAACTGCAGTGGAATGGATAGCAAGTCTCTTTGGGAAGACGATTTTAGGAAGGAACGCGCCGCTTCCATGAGCCTAGAAATCCTAGCACAAACTTTGCGACACGAGGCATTAGCAATAGACGGCCTTGCGTCACGGTTGAACGAGTCTCATTCGACAGCCATTGATTGGATTTTAGGGTGCAGTGGAAGAGTCATCGCTTGCGGAATTGGCAAGTCTGGGCACATTGCTAAGAAGACAGCTGGAACCCTTTCTAGTACCGGAACGCCATCTCTCTTCCTTCACGCTGGCGAGGCATTGCATGGCGATTTGGGGATGGTAACAGCAAATGACATTGTACTAATGTATAGCCATAGCGGCGAAAGCGATGAACTCGTGCGCCTGTTTCCGGCACTTCAGACCATCGGTGCTAAGGTTATTTTGATGACAGGCCGGCCGCAGAGTTCTGCTGGACGATTAGCAGACTTGGTCATTGAGACCTTTGTCTCTGATGAGGCATGCCCCAATAATTTAGCCCCAACCACAAGTACCACGGCGATGCTTGCACTTAGCGATGCACTGGCTGTCGCTGTCATGGTTCGTCGCAAGTTCTCCAAAGATGACTTTGCAAAGTTTCATCCAAGTGGAGCCCTTGGCAAACGTTTATTGCTGAAGGTCAGCGATGTAATGCGCACTGGGGGAGATGTTTCGATAGTACGGCCCGAAACGACGGCAATTGAAGTCATGAAGTCCATCACACAAGCGGGCGCAGGGGCTTCGATAGTCGCAGCTGAAAGCGGAGCGATTTTTGGACTCATTACCGATGGTGACCTTCGAAGGCACTTTTTGCAACACGCAAATCCGTTCGAGACGCCAGCCAAGGACATCATGACTCCCGCGCCGTCAACGCTTCCGACTGATTTGCTTGCTGTAGAAGCCCTCGAGTATTTCCAGAATTTGCCAAAGAAAATTGGTGAAGTGCCAATTGCAACGAATGGGAAAGTTGATGGACTTTTGGTGTTAAAAGACTTGTTGAGGAGTGGGATTCTTTGATTTTGGCTTGGTTTGGATTTTTTCGGATTTGCACGGATTTGTGGGAACTTGTTCGCACAATATCTTCAAGTGACTGGACGTTGGGAAGTAATCGCCAACCACCCTTTGTCCCTCCTTCAAAGGAGGGATATTCCGCCCCCATCCAGTGCTTGCGCCTCAACCCAAAGCCCGCCAGACTGCTCCCTTCCTTTGAAGGAAGTGCTGGGGATGGATGGCGCACATCTATTGTTCGGGTTTATTCAGTTTGGCTGGGATTTGTCCCAAGCGAATCCGGACAAAACCGAACTAAAATCAATGCCAATTTTTGAGTTTCGTTGTAACAAATGCGGAAAGAAATTTGCCAGTTTGGTAGGAATGACGGCAGATTCTGGCGAATTAGAATGCCCGCATTGTTCGGGGACGAGTGCCGAAAAGCTGGTTAGCAGGGTCGCCAAGTACCGAACCGAGGACCAACGAGTAGACGAGATGGCAGATCGGCTAGAGAATATGAACGAGCCCGAATCTCCTTCAGAAGCCCGAGAAATGGTGCGCGAAATGGGAAGGGCAATGGACGACGATATGTCAGACGAAATGGAAGAAATGTACGAACTGGATGTTGATGATTTAGGAGAATAGACTCGTGCCAACAACAAGAACTAAGAAATCAAGCAAGGCCAGTTCAAAACGGTTGCGCACACTTGGATCACTTACTGTGGTTTGTGGGTCAATGTTTGCGGGAAAATCAGAGGAGTTGATTCGACTTGCTAGGCGAGCCCTTTACGCTCGGAAGAGGGTTCAGGTTTTCAAACCATCCATTGACGACCGATACCATCAAACAATGGTTGTCACGCACATGGGAGTGCAGCATGAAGCGATTCCGGCGCTGAGTGTTGCGGAGCTGAGAAAACTAGTTGATCCTGAAACGGAGGTCGTTTGCATTGAAGAAGCCCAGTTTTTTGATAAGACGCTAGTGAATCTTTGTGTTGAGCTTGCTGACCAAGGTGTCGAAGTCATTTGTGCGGGGCTTGATCAGGATTTTCGAAGGCAGCCATTTGGACCGATGGCTGAACTGTTGATTGCCGCAGATCAGGTCATCAAACTTCGGGCGATTTGCATGAAGTGCGGTGCTCCTGCAAGCCATACATACCGAATGGTTGATGGCAAACCTGTAAAGTGGGATGACCCAATTGTTTTGATCGGAGCTACTGAAAGCTATGAGGCGCGATGCCGGAATTGCTTTGAGATTCGTGGAAAGCCACGATAGTAGTGCTCGGACTGGTCCGAGCACTACCAAAGTGTTCAGCGCAATTCGACAACAAGCGCCTTCATGGTCGTTTTGCCGATATTCTTTGCCGAATGCTTTTGGGCAGGCAGAAAGAAAGTATCGCCGGGCTTGCCTGCTAGCTTGATCGGAGCCTTCCCTTGTTCGGTGATTTGCAAAGTGCCTGCAGTAATGACGTACACCACATGATCTGGATGTGCATGGATCCCGATGGACGCGCCCGGCTTGAAGGTGATTTCAAACACACGGCATCGCTTGTTTTCTAGTTTCATCTTGTATATGCTTGGTCCCACTTTGTGAGGTTCCTGCGTTCCTGCAATGGCAGTCAAACAGGCTGCAATTGCAACCAAAATTAGTTTCAAATTGTTCATTTAAATTCTCCAGCGCGTCTGCGCTTGTAACATTATGAGGAACCGTTTTCGCCATTGCAAGAACTGACAAAAATGTCTGTTACTGTCTTTTTTGTCAGGTTTGACAAAAGATTTGTTATAATGCGACTATGGTTGACGAGGCAGTTGCTGGAAATCCTGAGGCGTACAACAGAATCACTGAGATTTTAGGTTGCAAATGGTCTTTAGCCATTTTTGACTCACTTGGAAGAGGTGTCAATCGTCCCGGACGAATTGAAAAAGAATACGATGGTTTGACAACAAAAGCCCTGCACCGATGCTTAAATCGGCTTGAGCAAGATGGAATCATACAGAAAACCGTATTTCCTGAAGTGCCACCGCACGTAGAATACGGCTTGACTGAAAACGGACTAAAGCTCGTAAGTGTCTTGTCGGCAGTAAGGGACTTGTCTGGTGATTGGAGCCCCGCCTTAGGTTCAACTTCGTGCGACCCTTAGTGATTCAAGGTTCGCTAACACGGTCCAAAATCATGTCCAAATACAAGTCAAAACGCGAGAAACTTGAAGCTCAAAAGTTTCATGAATTGGTGGATATGCCAATGAATCTGAAAAAGCGATATCCAACGGGGAAGTTATACATTCCAACCGGCACAGAGATTGAAGAAGTCATTCGTGAAATACCGTTTGGCTGTTTGCGGACCAGTTCAGAAGTTCGGGATGACCTTGGCAAACGACATGGCGGTGCGACGACA
>JANNJE010000499.1:0-2363 GCA_031405735.1 Armatimonadota bacterium
ATGACAGAGCCGAGAGAAGTGAAGAACATCATCCCGCCAAAAATGGTGAACCAGCGAGTGTCGGCATTTACGCCACTGTCGCGAAGTTCCTGGTTTCGCGTCGTGAATTTGCTGTACTCAGTATCCTCTTTAGCAAATGCCTTTACGACTCGAATTCCATTCAACGATTCGTTCAAATGAGTATGAAAGCGTGACCATTTTTGACCGACCTTGTAGAACATTTGCGCCATGGGACGCCAGAACTTGACACCGATTCCCACAATAATTGGAATTGGAGCCAAAATCGCAGCGGCGAGAGTGGGATTAGTGAAAAACAGGAAGCCAGAAACTCCCAAAAGTGTCAACCCATTCAACATGAAGTAGGGAACACCCTCAACAAGGAATCCCCAAACTCGGTCTGTGTCGCTCGTAACCCTGCTGGAAATCGCCCCCACTTGTTTCTTATCAAAGTAAGTGAGTTGCAGAAATTCTATAGCTCGATAAACAGCGGAGCGCAAATCTGCCGCGACATGTCCGGCCAGAAATGCCACCAATCGGTCTCTCGTAATGTTGACTCCGGAACCTATGCAAAGAACAACAAGCCAAACTCCGATGAGTTGCCACATGAGCGGCAGGTTTTTCGGACCTTGAAACACCTCATCTATCAGGCGGCCCTGAATAAATGGCGGAGCAAGATTGAGGATAGTCGTGGCGAGCGACAGACCTGCCATCATAGCAGCCTGCTTTTTGTAAGGCGCCATGAATCCGATGATTCTGAGCAGAGTCTTGCCTCGATTCACGCAAGCTGGGCAAACGCCGTCCTTTTCAGGCAAGAGCCGTTTGCATTTTAGGCATCGAAGAGCCTCGTCCTTTAAATTGATTGAAAGCGGTTCGCCCTTTGCTAGCTGCTCGATTCCCCTTGCAGCTTCGCTAAATTTTGCGGATACGGTTAACGAATAGCTAATAACTGGCAGGATTTCGCCTGATTTCGTCGTCACTTCAAGCCTTCCACCACTTACTAAGGGTTCATTCCTAGCAGATGCGACCTCCGAAATTGGAATCTGAAAAGACTGTACACCGTCGGATTCAAAAGTTCGAACGTTGTCGGCTGTCACTTCCAAAATGCGGCGGCCAAAGCGCCCATCGGCACCATAATCTGCTTCCAGTGAAATCAGGATTTCACTTTCTGTTCCGGCTAAGTCTTCTGCCGTTGCGATTTGTATTTCAGAAATGCTCAAAAGTGTTCCGATCAAAATTCTAGCGTTCAAGGTGCCTAAACAAATGAATGTAGGCAAAAACAAGTAAAAGGGCTTCAACGCATGAACTGCGGAGCCCGAAAAACTCGAAGGGCACTATGAGGCCGGCAACACCAACCCTTCGTAGAATTGTCCAGTAATGTTACACGAATTTAGGCAAGGAATGGGACGTTTGGCGGGCTCTTTTTTGGATCCTTTAGAAGACTCTGGTGGGACTGGTTGGACGTGTTGGACACATTGGCCTATTGACCTAACAACCCGGTAACCCAATCACCCAATTGCCTAATTACCCCGTTACCATCAAATTGCGCATCATTCCCATGTCCTCGTGTTCCAAGTTGTGGCAATGATATAGGAACAGCCCCGAATGCTTTGTCCATTTTGTCAAAAACTTGACCCTTTCTCTTGGGAAAGCCAGTATCGTGTCTTGCCAACCTTCATCCACAAACCCGTCTCGGATTGTGTCGTACCAAGGTCCGGGGTCCGTGTTTTCTCTGTCACAGATTTGAAATTGCGGCCCGTGGAAGTGCATCGGGTGCGGCTGCTCCAAGGCTCCAATTAGGTCATTGCGAACTTCCCAAACTTCAAGCTGATTCATATTGACAATTTCATCGTTCGTGTAATTATTGAGTTCAAAAGTGTTGCCATTTATCGTCCACATATCCATAAACTCAAGGGCAAATGTGCGCGCATTGCCAAAGTTGACTGCATTCGCTTCTTGCCAAACTGGGAAGCTAGCCAGTGACGATGGCAACGTTGCTGAACTCGTCATCGTCTGGTTCACATTTACGTTGAGCAAGTCCATCGGCGTGCCTTGGGCGGGGGTTCCGCTTCCCGGACCCCCACGATCAAACGCTTGTGAAACAAGCTTCATTTCCGTGCCGACTGGGTATTGGCTGAAATCCACCCAAATGTCCCTTCTCTGGCCTGAGGAAATCATTAGGTAGGGCTTTACGACTGGATGATTCAATAATCCGCCGTCCGTGCCAATTACAGTCATGGGCGTTCCATTGTTCCATGCAACTTTGAGGTTTCGCGAATTGCAGCCGTTGAGTAACCGAAGGCGATACGGCGGTCGTCCGGTGGCTGTCCTGCGCTGGGGCAACAAGGAACCCACCCAGGATGATC
>JANNJE010000500.1:0-6598 GCA_031405735.1 Armatimonadota bacterium
ACCGCATGTACGAAAAGTGTACGAGTTCAGGATCGTTTACAAAGAAAACGAACGTTGGCGGGGCAGTTTTCACCTGGGTGCAGTAGTACATCTTCAGCGTCTTGCCCTTTCGTGTGAGCGGTTTCTTGTGAAAAGCCTCAGCAAAAAGCCGATTCAGTTGGCCAGTCGAAAGCCGGAAGTTGTAGTTTTCCATCGCCTTGAAGACAGTCCGTAAAACCGCTTCCAAGCCAGCCGATTCCTTGGCACTTGTAAAACAAACTTGGGCGTAGCCGACTTCAGGCAACTGGTCTTGCAAAGTTTGGCGCATGACCTTTTTCGGGATGGATTTGTTTCTCGGCTGTCCGTCTGGCGGTTCGATCAAGTCCCATTTGTTGACCACAATAACAACTGCTTTCCCGTCGTCATGCGCCATTTTTGCGACTCGTTTGTCGCCATCAGTCAATCCTTCGTCGCCTGCGACGATGATCAGAGCGCAGTCGCACCTTTCGATCGCCCGCTTGGCGCGATCTGCCATGTAGTATTCGATGGATCCCTGAATCTTGCCCTTTCGGCGCAGGCCAGCTGTGTCAATCAGGCGAATGGTTTCGTTGTCTAACTTCAAAACGGTGTCTACCGTATCGCGGGTTGTGCCTGGAATCGAGGAAACAATCGCCCTCGATTCGCCCGAAAACGCATTGAGCAACGAAGATTTGCCCACGTTCGGCCGTCCAATAATTGCAAGCCGGGTTTCGTCTGGCTTTTCCTCAAGCTCGGATGCTGGTGGAATCAGCTCAACGATGTGATCCAAAAGGTCCGCAACTCCCCTGCCATGAAGAGAGGAAATCGGGAATATCTCGCCCAACCCAAGCTCATAGAATTCTGAGGCAAAGCTGTCTCTCTGTGGATTGTCCGCCTTGTTCACCACAACCAAAAGCGGCTTTTTGAACCCTCGAAAGCGGTCAGCCAAAAGCTGATCGTCGGCGTGCGAGCCAGCCGTCGCGTCGGTGAGAAACAAAACTACATCTGCCTCTTCGATAGCGATCTGGGCTTGAATTCGAATCTGCTCGACTAGCGGGTCGTCGTCGTGGAACAGAATTCCGCCCGTATCTACAACGGTAATCCGCTTGCCGCGCCATTCAGTTTCGGCGTACAAGCGGTCTCGCGTGATGCCGGGCTCATCTTCCACCACTGCCACGCGCTTCTTGATGAGGCGGTTAAAAAGGGTGCTCTTTCCCACATTTGGGCGGCCAACGATGACGATAACAGGCAGTTTTTTGCTCATAGCTGGCTCTTGGGGAAACCATAGGGTACCTGGGAAGGGGGAAGCGGCATGTGGTTTCGAGGGTTCAGATAATCATGGCGTGCCTAACCGAGTGGTGACTCTTCTCACCAAATGTGCAATCATTTTTTATACGGCACGAACTTTGCTCCCAGTAACTTGCGCCGATGACTGAAATGCCGCAGAATCGAAACAAACCGCTTGCTCTCCAATTCGTTATTCGAAGCTCATCGTCTGGTCAGCTGGATCTTAGCGGAATTACTGGGAATGCGCCTATTGTCTTTCCAGATCATGTTGCAATCCTGCGCCCAAGAGAAGTCCAAATTCTCGCAGAGTCGATCATCAATAGTTGGTGTTGGAATGATCAAAAAGTTGGCGAACTCATGATTATTTGCCCGACGAATAAGCCATTTGACATAAATCTGATTTTGGATGCCATTGGTAACCGTATAAACAACGACTCGTCGATACATATTCATGGAGCTATCATTGGGTTTGACGATCTGGAACGAATCTTAACGGAATGGGACGATGTAAATTTGGTAGGTTGCTCACTGAAATCGGGTTGGTCACGAAATCCAATACGAACTAGAATATGCACCCGACTATGGATTCAAAGTTGCAAAGCTTCGGAGTCTTCTAGATTGCGTCCTGGATGTGCATCTTGGGCACGACTCACTTCACTGACAGTTCACGAAGGTACTTGGGATCCGGAACTGCATTCAAAGGGCGCGTTCACTCCTGAACCAGTTGCAACGCACGTTTCGAAATACGGCTCCAATACCAGTGGTCTAGTTTCCGCATTTTTGGGAAACAACCTTGAATCGCTTTCAGTTTTTTGCTGCGGTAGCATTGAGTTCTTAACGCACCTTCCAGTTATGCCGAACTTGGATTGGATCATGGTAGATGGATCTCCAGTTACTCCAACATTATCTGATTGGATTACGGGGCATCGGAAGTTAACCGACATTTCCTTGTCTTGGAGACCCGAATTGTCACCTCCCTGGCATTTGTTAGCAAGATTAAGAAAGCTTCGAAACCTCGATGTGACTGGAACAAGGTTTTGCGATAGTGATCTGCAAGAATTACTCAAACATACAAAATTGAGAACTTTGCACGCCTACTACACCGAACTTAGTCCAAATTCCTGGAAGCTGATTTTCTCTGCTCCGACACTTAGGAACGTATGGGTCTCGACAGAAATGTTGCATGGGGACATTCCAACCGACTTGCCCGAAACTACTCAGATAAGGGAAGTTGTGGCCCTGAACGTCGGAAGTCAGAACTGGGAGTATCTGAAGCGACTATTGACTCGCTATCCAGATGTCAAGTCGTTCGAAATGTGAATCGGCAACGGGAATAGAAACTCAGGGTAGCGTGAAACAAATATCTTAATCAGACAGCCTAAATTAGTAATTATTCTCGAAAAACCATTTGATTATGCTGCGAAGCAACTACTCAGTTGGTTGACCAACAGTTTCAAATCTGTATTACAAGTTCGTTGTTGATCTCAACGGATAGTATGTACTTCCATTGTATTGTTCATTTTGTTGGCAAATTTCAGCTATTCACATCAGAAAACCTCATGAACAGATGGTTGTTGTTAAAAATCAGAGTAGTATTGAAATCCAAGTGAGGTTTGGACATGCGAAAGCACAGAATTTCTCGCAACCCAGAAGAATTAGCGAACCAGTTGGAAAGGGCGGCAAGCTCAGCCTCGCTAGAGCCCCAATGGCCGGTTGGTTCGTTGCCCATTGCCGATCTGACGAATATGGCAACCGAACTAGAAGCCTCCCGATTGGCAGTAATTGATGCAGAGAACAAGATTTCAGCTGCTCGCAGCCAGCTTAAAATTAACATGGCCGCCGCGAACGCCCTCATGCGCCGAGTTGACCTCATTACGTCTGCGATTTTTGGCGAGACTGCGGCAGAGAAGCTGTCCTATTCGCTTCCGCCGATTGATCGGGATCGAAATTCGCCGCCCGCGCCCGAATTGCCCGAAAGCCTTTCGCTCCGCGACGGCCCAATCCCTGGTTCGCTGCTGTTCGATTGGAAGATCATGCGCGGCGCGAAGTATCTGGTCGAGGCGTGGGACATGAACCCCGACGACCCGCAAGCCACGCAACTTTCCTTGCGGCTCGAAACCAAATCCAGGTGCGTGATTGACCAATTGCCTATCGGAACGAAAGTTTTTGTGAGAGTCCGCGCGAAGGCTGGCAAGCGAATGGGACCGTGGAGCGAGGCAGTTGGGAGGTTTGTGAACTGAGTGGAGATGGCAGGACCCTAGTTGCCCGAAATCCACCCCTATGGTATAATCCCATTTCGATCCAGGACCAACGACATGAAACGCACCTTCCAGCCGAATAACAGACACCAACAGAAGACGCACGGCTTTCGTGTCCGAATGAAGACGCACGATGGGCAGAACACGCTCAAGCGTCGCCGCGCCCGTGGCAGACATCGCCTTTCCTACTAAGTTTTCTGAACTTTTTTGGGAGTGCTTCGACCATGTCGGAGCTATTTTTGAGATTTTCGCAGATTTATTGGGTCAATGTTGCAATTTAGCACTGTTCAAAAGCTCCGACGTGGTCGAAGCACTCCCAAAAGCCGAAGAGGACATCCGTGAGCCAAACGATTAATCGCGGCATTTCTAAAGCCGATTTCGACAACATTTTCGAGAACGGAATTCGGGTTTCTGGGAAGTTTTGCCGAATCCTAGTGGCGCCTGGTAAAGCAAGAGTGGGTATTTCGACTCCCAAAAAAGTCGGATGCCACGCTCGCCGGAACCGTTTGAAACGCCGCTTACGCGATGCCGTAAAGATAAGCGTGAATCTTTTATCGAATGATCGTGATACCGTTGTTCTTGGCAAATTTGAGGCAGAAGGAGCTTCTTTTTCAGAAATCTGCGCTGACATCAGCCAAACTCTCGCTAGAGCGAACGAACTATGGGAAAAGCAATCGGCATCTACTTGATTCGAATGTATCAGCGAAGCACAAAGTGGATGCCTCCCACATGCCGATTCACTCCAAGTTGTTCAAATTACGCGCTTCAAGCCGTAGAAAAATTTGGCTTGCTAAAAGGCAGTTGGCTTGGAATCAAGCGAATCGCCCGTTGCCACCCCTGGCAAAAGGGGGGGGAAGACCCGGTACCATAGACAGATTGCGGCTGCCTGCCACTTTTACCGACCGCAGACTGGCAGCCATTCCAACGAGAACGATTTATGAGCCAACCTGCGCCTAAGGGCCAATTTATTCAAATACTTCTGATCGGAGCCACGGTCTTTTTAGGATTCAGCCTTTTTACTCAAAAAGGTCCACCGGATACGAGGCCCGTCAGCGAAATCTTGACAAAGATGCGAACGATGAATTCGCAAGTACTGGATGTTTCTATCGTTGGGGAGAATTCGAGGCTCGACTCGAGAATCAATGAGGAAGTTGAAAAAAAGACTCTGGGAGAATCTGACGCAAAGAGGCTACGGATCGAAGGCTCGATCTTAGTCGCCAATACTCAGTTTCGAGCCGGTGTAAACCGAAAAGACTTTAACCGGGTCAACACAGCCTTTACAACGCTGCAACCGTTAGAAAGGTCAATGCAGATTGACCCTGTTTGGACTCAATCAAAGGTCAAACTAGGCCCGCACCACAAATATCCGATTGCTGAATACACGGGGCAGGAAATGTATAAAGCGATCGTTGACGATCTTTCTGCAAGGTCGAAAACGGATTTGCTGTACGGAATTGTTCCTGGATATCAAGTCATTGATGTGTTAGTTCAAGCGACGGGCAAATTGCCGGGCTTGAGCTATTGGCTGGCGGCGTTGCTGCTAGCCGCTGTCGTGAGAATTGCAGTATTTCCCCTTGCGCAAAAGCAATACATGTTTGGCCGACAAATGAGCCAACTTTCTCCATTGCTTGCTGAAATCAAAGAGCAATACACGGACAAAAAGACGAAACAAGTCATCAATCCGCAAGAATTTCAGAAGCGAACGATGGAACTCTATGGCGAGTACGGCATCAATCCGATGGCAGGCTGCTTCCCCGCGCTCATTCAAATACCGTTCTTCCTATTGATTTATAACTGCATGCTCCACTACCAATTTGAATTCCAAAAGGGAGTATTTGCTTGGATCAATCCAACAATGAGCCAAGCGACTGGCGGGTTCATCGCGCCGAATCTTGGGCAGAGAGACTACATTCTCATCGGCATCTATGCGATCTCAATGATCGTTACCACTATGCTCGCGCCGATATCAACTTCCGATCCTGCTCAGGCTAAGCAGCAAAAGTGGATCGGGATCGGAATGTCTGTCTTGTTTTCCGTTATCATGTTTTTCTGGCCGCTTCCGTCGGCTTTCGTCCTCTACTGGGTGTTTCTAAACGTTTTTGCAACGATGCACATGCTTTATGCTTACCGCTTACCCGCGCCTCCGTTGCAGAAGGTGAATGCACCTGGTGGAGGAACTTTTCCACTGACTCCAAAACCGCAATCAGGCGGATCTAATGGCAAGTCAAGTGTGAAACCTAGCAAGGGAACAGGAACTCCCGTGAAGCACCGCCCGAAGAAAAAATAATCTGGAGCAAATCAAATGTCATCAATCGAAATAACTGGAAAAAACGTAGCCGATGCAACGGCAAAGGCCGCCAATGAACTTGGAGTTGACGCAAAAGCGATCACCGTCACAATCTTGGACGAGCAAAAGGGGCTTTTTGGCAAAAGCACCGTGAAAATTCGTGCCGAAGTTGCAGAAGCTAAGCCTAAGAAGGGAGTAAAGCCAAAGGCTGTGGAGGTGGTTGAAGCAACCCCTGAGGCCATAGTTGAGGCTCCTGCTGAAGTTGAGGAAGATACTCCAGCCCCTGCCAAAGCAAAGCGCGGAGCGAAGAAAGCCGAACCTGCAAAGGCCGTCGTCGAATCCCCAGCGCAAGCTGAAGGCGAAGAAGCCGAGGAGCGGGTTGATGTAGTTGCTTCGGAAGAAGATGAAACTGCGATTGCGGCAATCGTAGCTCAACTCATGGAATCTGGCGATCTAGACGTTCAAGTCGAAGAAACCAGCCGCCAAGGCAAATATGTGAACGTCGTCCTCGATGGTAAAGACGCTGCACACCTCGTTGGCAAGCACGGCGAAGTCTTAAACGCCCTTCAATATCTTGTCAATGTCATGCTGACTCAAAAGCGAAAGAACGGAGTTCGAGCTACCATTGACGGTGGAAATTACCGTCGAAAGCGTGAAGAGGCACTAACTAAGCTGGCGACCAATATAGCGAACGAAGTCAAAAAGCGTGGCGAAGAGGCCGTACTGGACGCTTTGCCAGCATTTGAAAGGCGAATCGTTCACAAGGTCC
>JANNJE010000501.1:0-4870 GCA_031405735.1 Armatimonadota bacterium
GATGATCCGAAACGTGAAAGGGATTTTCTTGTTGCCAGTCAACTCCGGCACCATAAGGGTACTCACATTTTTGTTGAGGCACTCGGGATTCTTGCAACCGACAAAGAATGCCCACAAGATTGGGGCGCCAAATTGATTGGAGATTCGGATCCTGAATATTTGCAGCAATTGAAAGACAGAGTTGCTGTGTTGGGGCTTGCTGAACGAGTCCACTTTTTGGGGAAAGTGAGCCACAAAGAGTCTATTGCACATTTCGGACGATGTTTGGCTTTTGTTCATTCAGCGCTGTGGGAGGATCCCTATGCCCGAGTTACGATGGAGGCCCTTGCCTACGCCGCTCCATTGATATCGTCGAATTCAGGTGCAGTTTATGAGATTCCAACTGCTGAGTGTTGCTTGATTTATGACCGAAACGACCCAAAAGCACTTGCGGCATGCATGAAACGCATTTTGACAGAACCAGGACTTGCAGAAAGGCTGACAGAACGAGGAAGAAACCGATACCTTATGAAGTTTACGCCAGCCATCGAAGCCGCTAACATGAAAAAAGTGATCGACGAAGTTATGGCTATTGAGACAAACAAGTCTAGCGCGGAAAAGCTTTGATACCCCTCAATTGCTAGAGAGAATCATTGAGGTTGCGATCGGAAGCCCACTCTGAGCTCCTGCTAAGATTCAGTCCATCTGTGCGGTCGTAGTTTTCGTAAAAATACTGGTATCCACGTATTCATGAGTGGCAAAATCACGCCAGAACAGGTTGCCATCGAATTTCAGAACGCTATCGCTGTATTGCACCCCGTAATCTGGGAAGAGCCGTTTGGGAGAATAGCTATCGAAGCAATGACTAATGGTGCAGTACTAATTCCAAGCGACATCGGTGCCATTCGTGAAATCGTTGGAGATTCGTATAAACTACACTATCCCAACGACAGTTTTGAAGAATTATCGAAAAATATTGAGCGTGCACTCACAGATTCAAAACTTTGTCAAAATCTTACTACTTACCTTTAAAAGCGACATCAAGAGAAATTCTGCTCAGAAATAGAATGTGAACTTTTTGAAGAGCTAACTCGTCATTTACAATTCACGCAGCAATAACTTGACTTAGTTTGCCATAAACCTTGTTCACTTGCTGGCCTTCCACGTTTCCCAACATCCTACATCCGAGAGGAGCATTGCTTTTGCCAGCCGATGATTCTACGTTCCGGTAGATTTGCCTGGATTTGACATGCTCCAAGAGTGGAATTTTGATTATTGTGAGAACGCTTCGCCAGCTACTGATTTTTGCCGTCTCTGTACTTCATTTTGGAACACCATCGAACTGCAGCGCCGATGTAATCTCGATGGATTTGATTCCGGTGCTGAACAACGCGCAAATGGGCGTGCCCGGCTACTATTACCTAAACAACGCCACATTGAATTCGTGGGTGCCAGAAGGCTCTACGCAACGGATTGATGTAACGTTCAATGCGTTTAGGGGAAGAATTGGTCAAACATTAACATCTTCACCGGGAGTTTGGGCTGGTACAAATTTTTTAACGTTCATAATTGAAAATCCTCAAGCCTTTACGGTCCGAATGTCATTTATGATTTCGACCAATTCAGATCCGAACAACTTCAACAACGGCATGTATTGTGAATTTGACATTGCACCGAATTCTTCGGACCGATATGCGCTCTACTATTCGGAACCAACGCCGCCAGACGTACAAATGAGAATTCTGCCCAAACCGTTCGAAGGCCGATTTATACGACCCTACATCGCCAATACTTGCAACCTGAACAACATCATGCACTGGCGGTTTGTCACCCTCAATTCAAATCCCCATAACTTAGTTTTTCGAGACTTTCAACGAGTGAACTACTCCCTTACAATGACCGATGTCGTTGACCAGTACTTTCAATACACACCAAGAGATTGGCTAGGCAAGATTCATTCAAACCTCGACTTGCTTGCCGCAAAGGCAGCAGAAGAAACGAACCTTTCCGCGAATCCGCTTACCGGTTTTCCACTGGGCTCAACAGTTCTTCCGAATCAAGGGACTAACGCTCGATGGCGAACCGCGAATTATAACAACAAGTGGTATTTCGTTCATCCTAATGGGAGGCTGTTTTGGAGCCTTGGATTGAACGGGGTTCATGATCAAAATAGCACTCACATTCAGGGCAGAGAGGCAATGTTTGAATCCGTGCCAAGCCCGACCGGGCCCAATGGCGACCTCTACTATACTGCGAACAATTCTTCCGGCCAACAAGTAACGCTCTACAACTTGCTGCATCACAACATGCGCCTTAAGTACGGCTCCGGAGTGAATCTTCGGAATCAATTCATGACAATCACGAATCGGCGACTCAACTCCTGGGGCATCAATACAGTCGGTGCCTGGTCCCTTGAAGAATTCCGATTAGCGAACGATCGCCCGTTTGTCCACATTCTCAGGACAACCGGATTCCATTCGCATTTGCCGACCCCTACTACCGCATGGTCCACACCTCCCGATCCGTTTCATCCTCAATTCCAATCGTGGATGACAACGCAATTTACATCAGAACTTGCCGAGTTTAACGGACTGACCAACTTCGTTGGAACCTACGTTGACAATGAAATGTCTTGGGGACATACCATTTCCGGCGGAACTCTCATTGACCGATACTCCTTGAGTCTTGGCGTGCTCGCAGCTCCGATAAACCAGCCTGCAAAGGCTGAGATGATTCGAGTCTTGCAGAGAAAGTACCGTACCGTTAGCCGACTGAACGCAGCGTGGCGTACTACCTTTTCATCGTTTTCAGCATTGAATAGTCCAGTTGTGATCACAAGTCCAAGCCAATTGACATTATCAATGCAAAAAGACTTAAAGGATTTCAATTTTCGAATTGCTACTGCCTACTTCACGAAGGTAAGAAGTGCCTTGACTGCTTCCGGATTTACCGGCCTCTATCTGGGATGTCGGTTCTGGCATCAAGTGCCAGAAGTGGTTCAAGCTGCCTCGCAGTCCGTTGACGTGCTCAGCTTCAACAACTACGCATCTTCTACGGAATACAATTGGGCTATGCTCAATGCTCAGAGAAAGCCCGTTCTCATCTCTGAATGGAGCGTGAATACGGATGAAGGGCCAACTCTAGGGGTGCATGGAATTACACGCAGTCAACGACAAACAAGAATTCAGGCAATGCTTCAAACCGCTGCCCAGCAGCCTAATGTCATTGGGCTTCATTGGTTTGAGTTGTACGACATGGCTACCGTAAATAGAGGCTACAACGACGAGAATTATGGAACTGGGGCGCTTACCGTGACCGATTCGCCTCACCCTGAAGTGGTTGACGCATTTCGATGGTTTGCAAGTCGAATCTACACGTTGAGGAACTGAATTGGGGTTTAGGGTTTATGAGGCCCCAATCTTTGATCAGCCCAATTGGGTTCAATTTAATCTGGACTAGCCCCCAGGAAAATTAATACCTTGAAACTCAGCTAGGCTTTCGCATTACAAGAAAGGCGTAGCTTGTAAAAGCGGAGAGTTTCGACTTGATGATTACATTTGCGAACGCTCGATGAATCGCGAGTATAGGTTTGAGCTTTCGGTAATACCCCTCGTGGCCAACAAGCCCAATGTAAGATTCGATTTCAAAGCCGGCAGACCGAAGTCGCGCGACTTGCTTCTGTGTCGGTCCAGTTGTCCAGCTGTAATGCGCTGGAAACTTGTTGGTCATCCCAGAAGTAAGTCGCTCTGGATTGAAAGTCTTCAAGAGAAATTGGCCAAACGATTCAGGGATGACGAAATTGAGCAAAAAGGGAAAGGCATAGAGGGTCGGAAAAAAGTGAAAAGCGAAGCCGCCGGGCTTCAAAATATCGAAAACGTTTTGATGGAACCTTCGGCCGTCAATCACGTGTTCAGCAAGCATTTTGCTAAACACAAAGTCAAACTGTTCTGGCACAAACGGAACTTCCCCTGTGATGTCGCCACACAATTTCCTATAGCCTTCAGGCGACTTGTCAAGCTCTTCTTGAGAAATATCTAGGATCGTATACTCGAGGGCATTCTGCAGGATGAAATCGAATGAGAGAAGTGGGTTTGCTCCGCCTCCAACTTCGCAAATAGAGCGCAAGCCATTTTTTTTTACCAAATCGGCGACCATTTGATCGAACTCGGTGAATGCTTCGCCTGTTCTTCGAAATTCTATCATGGCTATCTTGGATCAATTGTCGCAGTTTAGATTTGTGCAATTTCGAATTTCGAATTGTCTTCTTTTGACTTCATATCCTGCAAATTTATCTTGACCAAAAACCAACAACCAACAACCTAGACAGCCTTCATTTCGTCAACAGTCATTCCCATGCTATTCAACTGGCGGTCGCGTTGCTGTTGAAGCGACAAGAGCCCGAATACGACGCCGAAAAGTAAGAGCCAATAGGAGAACGTTTCAAACTTTTGGAATCGAACGGCATACGGAATTGTGATTACAAAGAGCCAAAACACGAGCCATGTTGTAGACTTGATCGTTGATATGAATATCCTGTCCTCTGTTTTTAACGATTTTAGAGAGCGAAAACAAACGTAAATCAAGAAGAACAAATGAATGACTCCAGGGATGCCAAGCAAGAAATAAGCCATTATGAGCCCATTGTCGCCAGCCCCGTTCGCCTTGGAATAAAAATCGCCTTTGCCAAAAAGCATTAGCGAATAATAGTCTTGTCCTACGCCTAGGATTGGAATGTCATTTGCGACATCCGCCACCTTTTGCAGACCCATAACCCGAACCTGATAGGAAACGTCTTTCTCAACTCCCGTTGTAAAGATGTTGGTCATGTATTCGTATCCGCCGCCTGTGGTCAAAATGACGGTTCCAATGCCCATGAGGACAAACATGACCG
>JANNJE010000502.1:0-5341 GCA_031405735.1 Armatimonadota bacterium
AGATGATTAGGTCGAGCCCGCCGAGGTCTCTACAAATCTGCTCAAAGAGTTGTGGGACATCCGGTGTCTGGCGTACATCGTGCTCGTAGGTTGAAATCATTTCGGGATTTGAGAGGCACGCTTTATTGAGGTTTTCGAGACTTCGGCCGATGATGGCAACCTTGCAACCATCTATAGCGAGCATCCACGCAAGCTCGGCTCCTAACCCAGATGAGCCTCCTACTATGATCGCTCTTTTAGGCTTCACTTGGGCCCTCCGAATCCCCAAGCATGAGTCATGGCGAGACCGGCCGTAATCAGAAATCCAATCACGGAGGCAATGACATGAGGATCAGTTAGCAAGATCATGTCTGGCTCTTCTCCATCACCGTCGTGGAACACTCGGTAAAGGTAACGGCAGATTCCGTAGGCAACAAAAAACGCAGTTGCGATGAGTCCAGGATTGGCCTTGGCAGTAGTGCTCTCGGAGGAATAAATCCCGTATGAGATCATCGAGGCTCCTGCAAATATGCCTACCATCATGTTGAGAATCGGGAGGCTGTAGCCACCCAAGCTTTCTCTCGAGACGGTTCGTTCTTCACCCATCTTGATAAATTCATCGCGACGCTTGGCAAAGCCGAGCATAAGCGCCAACGTCATCGTGCAAACAAATAGCCAATTGGAAATCGTCACATTCAACGCGAGCGGCCCCAGTACGGCTCGCATAACAAATCCGATTGCGATCAAAAAGACATCGGTAATCGGGATTTTTTTGAAGCCGAGATTGTAAATTGCTTGCAAGCAAAAATAAGCCACGATGAGCCATAAGCAAGTCGGATTGATTGAGAACGCGATTGCAAGTGCGCCCGCCGCAAGAGCGAATACAAGGCCAAATGCCAGAGCCGTTGAGACTGCCCCAGACGCAATAGGCCGATCCTTCTTCCGGTGGTGATTTCGATCCCGTATCGCGTCAATCAGATCGTTGACTACATAAGTTGCAGAACTCGCCAAACACATCGCAACGAACGCCATAAGCGAGAGCTGAACTGACTTGGGGTCGAATGCCGCCGTAAACAGCATCGCAGCAAAAACCAAAAGGTTTTTGGTCCATTGCTTCGGCCTTAGTAAGCGCAAAATCGCGATTGCCATAGATGTCTCAAGGGCGCAAAATCACATGGCACTTTCGTACACGCGCCACGTTTGTTCCAGAACAGCCTCAACGGAATAACGATTTTCAACGAACTTTCGTCCCTCCATTCCCATTTTTGTTCTCAATTCAGGCTCGTTTGCTAGCTTCTTCATGGCTTCAAACAGGCCATCGGCATCTTTGGGCGGCACTGCAAAGCCGGTCACTCCATTAACGACCGAGTCTTTGCATCCGGAACTTGTCGTTGTGATGACAGGTAATCCCATCGCAGCGGCTTCTACCATCGAACGCGGCAAACCTTCGAGCCAATATGATGGTAGTATGGCGACATCAGCGGATTCAAAGGCGGTAACTGCATTTGGGACAATTCCGACATATTTCAAAATTCCTTCATCTACCCACTTCTTCAATTCCCCTTCAGTGATGGACTTGGGATTTTGCGGATCTGTCGCCCCTGCGAGGACCACTTCACACTGCCCTGGTAGTTCATTATGCAGCCTCATTGAGGCTTCAACAAGCTCATATATGCCTTTTGGTGCGATCAGACGGCTAAGGAACACAAACCGCACCGGCCCTTCATGCGAAACACGCTTAGAAGGATGATTCTGGTTCATGTCCACTCCGGAACCTTGAATCAAAACGGCCTTTTCTTTAGGCAATAGTTTTTGATCTAGAAAGACGTGCATATCGTCGGCGTTCTGAAAAATGACAGTATTGCAATTGCGAAATGCTTTTCGGTGAAGGGCTCCAGATAGTGTTGCAAATGCCTTTCCTTTGATTCCGCTCATGCCACCTGTTAAGCTAAATCCGATTCCGGTAACAGTAGCGATGCAAATTTTAGCACCTGCTATCGAGCCATAGAGTACTGCCTTCGATGTGAAATGATGGGCAATATCTGGATTGACCTCCGTCTGAATATTTTTGAAACTTTGGAGAGTTTTCCTTTCCTTCAAGGGGTTCAAACTGTCCCTTGTCAAAGAAAGCAAATGAGGCGTGAATCCCCAACCCTTGACTTGGTCAAACACCGCTTGGCTCGGAATCGCGACATGGACCTCGTATCCCTTGTCCCGCATCATGTCTAAAAGCGGTTTGCGGCACGCGAATTTGTAGGTGTCAATTTCAGTTGCGGTGAGCAGATATCGAGGCATGAGAGAGGTAATTGGGTAATTGGGTAACTAGGTCGAAAGGTCTAACGGTGTCGAGGTGTTCGAAGTTAACCAGTTTACATTGCATCAGTTATTCTGTAACGATTCCGTGGCCGGGACGGCCAAGCCACATTCTGGTAGATTGTCTTAGCCTTGACCACACGCGAGATCATCATTTTGGCAGACGCCGCTTCGCTTATTGGCGGCGCGGACAAGGTCGCTATAGTGACATCAGTTGAACTCGCAAAACGCGGGCACAAAGTTACCCTGCTTGCAGCAATGGGACCGCCGGATACGATGCTAGAAGGCGTCGAAAATCTTACAGTTGTCTGCCTGAATCAACCAGAAGTAGACCAGGCAGTATCCAGATGGAAAGGTTTTCAAACACAGCTTTGGAATAGCGAAGCAATGTTCGCGTTTGCCTCGATTCTAAATACGGCGGATCATCAGAACGCAATCATTCACGCTCATTGCTACCTGAAACTGCTTTCTAGCGGCGTTATTAAGCAAGGTCTTGATAGCGGACTGCCGTTTCTGATGACCATGCACGATTACGGAATTGCATGCCCTAATCGCCTTTTCTACCATCAGCCTCAAAAGGCGATCTGCCATCGCAAACCGATGGGAGCGAGCTGCCTTTCGACAAACTGTCTCAAAGCTGCACCATATCGAAAGGCAGGGATGGTTTATCGTTTTTGGGTTCAAGAACACCGTGCAAATGTTCGTCAGCGGCTAAAGCACGTGGCATTTGTTTCTGAGTTCAGCCAGAGAATTCTAGCTCCCTTTTTGCCTAGCTCATGCAACCAATACGTTTTGCAGAATCCCGTTGACCCGCAAAAAGAAGAGCGAGTTGATGTAACGGCAAACCAAGCTTTCACATACGTAGGGCGTTTGGTGCCTGAAAAAGACCCCGTAACTTTAGCAATTGCTGCCCGAATCGCAAACGTTCCCGTTACTTTTGTCGGGGACGGTCCAGAACGAGAAGCCATTCTGCGCGAGAACCCAAATGCAGAGATCACTGGCTGGGTACGCCCTGATCAGGTTCACGAGCAGCTTCGTAAATCGAAAGCTTTTGTAATTCCCTCGATATGGTATGAATGTTCTCCTTTGGTTACAGTCGAGGCGCTTTCCCACGGATTGCCAGTCATCTGTTCCAACTCAAATGCTTCTCAAGAGTCGGTTGAAGATGGGGTTACAGGATTTCATTTTGAGGCCGGAATTGCTGAATCGCTCGCTGAAAAACTGACCAAAATGAGTTTGAATGAAGTTGCGGAATCACTTTCGAAGGAAGCTTATACTAGGTTTTGGAACGACCCTCCATCCACAGATCGCCACATTAATGAGCTTGAGCAACTCTATGAGCGAATAATTTCATTATACGAAAAGTGAATTTCGCGAACTCATTTGAATCAATAAGTGTCGTACTTGTAAGCAGACTTAGGAAAATCGCCAAACCTGAAGTAGAATAGATTTGGCGCATGGACTTGCAATCCAACGAGATTTGTTTTTGGTGTGCCAATTTGGTTTTACTGTTGCGGTACCGATAATTTGATGGATCGCTAGTTTTGGATCATTAAAGGGAGTATGAAATGTCGCCTGCAGGTGACACATCTGCGCAGAGCAATAAAATTGGGGCGGACGGACTACAACCGATGAATGACCACCGGTGGAGCGTTCCTGAACGCCGTAATGGATACAACCTTTGGAAACGTGGGATGGATCTTGCCATTTCCTCGTTTATGCTCCTTTTCTGCTTTCCAATATTGTTTATCGCTGCAATCGCAATTTGGATTGAAGACCGCGGGCCGATTTTCTTTCGCCAAAGGAGGGTCGGGCGCGGCGGGCAAATTTTCGATGTCCTTAAGTTCCGAACGATGTTCCTTGATGCCGAAGCGATGAAAGAAAAATTGGCGGGAATGAACAAGCACGACGGTCCGATTTTTAAGATTGAGAACGATCCGAGAGTTACTCGCGTTGGGCGTATTCTGCGCAGGTTTAGCATTGATGAGGTTCCTCAATTCCTAAACGTTTGGCGGGGCCAAATGAGCGTTGTCGGCCCTCGTCCGATGCTCGAAAGGGAAGTCGAGCATTATGATGAATGGATGTTCCAGAGGCTTCAAGTCAAACCGGGTTTGACGTGCTACTGGCAGGTCATGGGGCGAAGCAATCTGAGTTTTGAAGAGTGGATGGAACTTGACAAGAAGTACCTGGAAGAAATGGGATTTTGGACGGATATCAAGATCATGCTCAAGACTCCAAAGGCGATTTTTCAGTCTGATGGGGCGTATTAGGGAAGGAGTGAAGGGTATGGGGTATGGGGTATGAAACCCTGAACCCTATACCCCATACCCTAGTTTCAAGCCACTTGCCAACCACCTGCCAACTACTTGCTAACGCCCTCATGCACCTTGGCAACCGTCTGCTGCCCTATTGTGTGATATTCGAACCCTGCTCTTTGGGCAATGTCAGCTGAAATAAGCCGCCTTCCATCAAACAAAATACGCTGTTTCATCGCTTGTCCAAGCTTTACAAGATCAAGTGAGGAGAATTCGCGCCATTCCGTAACGATCACTACACAATCGGCTCCTTGCGCAACTTCATATCCGTTGTGGCAATACGTGAGGTCTGGAAACTCAGCCTTTGTGTTCTCCATTGCAGCGGGATCGTAAGCTCTAACAGTTCCGCCAGACTTCAAAATTCGGTCAATCACCACAAGCGCTTTTGAATCTCGGATATCGTCCGTGTTTCCTTTGAACGCAAGTCCAAGTACGCCAATCGTTTTGCCCGAGAATCCGCCGATTCTAGATTCGATTCGGTCTACGAATCGTTGCGTTTGGTCTTCATTGACGTCAATTACGGCTTTCAGCAATCCAAAATCGTAGCCGAAGTCCTTTGCGACGCTGACCAATCCCATAGTGTCTTTTGGAAGACAGCTTCCGCCCCAACCCAAACCTGCGTTTAGAAAAGCCTTTCCGATTCTCTCGTCAGCTCCCATGCCCTTGGCAACGTCGGCAATATTTGCCCCACATTGCTCGCAAATTTGGCTGAGGGCATTGATGTAGCTGATTTT
>JANNJE010000503.1:0-1481 GCA_031405735.1 Armatimonadota bacterium
GGGCTTTGAGTCAGTCGGTTCTGTCTCCGTGATTGGCCGAATTTATCAAGGCATCAACCGGGTTAGCGAGGGCCTTTCGGCTGGCGATCCATTGACTGAACTAATGTTCACCGGAAAATTGCGTGGAAGAGCAAACCGCGAGGTCTTCTTATCGCGGCTGCGAACCAATGGCAATGGTCAACCAATAAACGTTCCTGGCACACGTTCTCCGCTACTGGCTTGGGGCCAGCAAGCTGATTCGCTCGTGCCTTCTGGCGATCCAAATACTTTTGCAACTCGTGGCGTCTATTGGCAGACAACTTCCGTAGTTGATTTGACACGAGAAATCGTTGCTGGTTCGCCTCAATCGCTCATCGTGCCAAATACGAAAAAAATTGACACAGACACGGGAGTCATTTCGGCAGAACTGTTCTCGGGCGGTTCGGTGTACTTCGATTCGGCTCAGGGTATCGTTCGGTTTACCGGATTCCGACCCAACACTTCGCAGAACATTCGTGTTGTCTATACTCCTAGGTTTTTGCGTGTGAGCACCGTATCTACGGCAAGCTATTCGAATCCTTCGATTGTATGGGACAATCGGTTTACGGGAGAATTTGATTATTACGCCTTGCCAGGCGGTGGTAATCCGTTTGGGGCTCAAATCCCTGCAGACAGGTTCACTCTCGTGTACGGCCGTGCTGCGGCTGGCGCAGGGCAAACGTCTCGGCCGTATATGCAGTCATTGAGATTTGGCCACCAGTTCACCGTTAATGGGAAGCCAGTGGCGCTGCATACGCAGCCCAATGGCAACTTGACGAATCTGAATTTTTCAACACCGCCTACTGCTGCATTTCAGGTTGATCCAGCTTCAGGCAGGATTTACTATTCTGGCCAGGACGAGGGACGACTTATGGTTGTCAGTTCATTCACTTATGTAGATGAAGCCTCCGGTGCTCCGATACTAGTTAATGTGCCGCAAAATGCACCCGCAATTTTGATCACAGAAAGATCGGAATTGCCAGTTGCAATTGAGAGTGCTGTAAACGAATCGCAAATGTTCTCGTTCATTGATCCGTTCGATAATGCGAACGCAGCGGATCGTCGTCCAGGGCTGATTTGGATGCTCTGGTCGAGCACTCGAACAGGAAGTTCAGATATTTATTTACAATCGGTCGCGCCGAAATATGTGCCGCGTCCGGTGGGCAGAAACGGAAATTAGAGGGCAATTTGGGTTGCAAGAACGCTTGCAACCCAAATTTCAATAGGGAAAGCGAACAGTTTGGGCGGTGAAAACCGTCCATAAACCGTCGGCATGGGGGCATAGTTGAGTTGACACGCGCACTTTGCGAGTGGTAATGTAGCCTTGCTCGGCCACGGATACGGAACAACTCATGGCGAAGAAGTTTACAAGTGCGGTAGGAATTGACATCGGAAGTCGGTCAATAAAGATTGCTGAGGTGCGCAATACTGGGGGCGGTATCTCTGTCACTGCTATTGGTATG
>JANNJE010000504.1:0-4162 GCA_031405735.1 Armatimonadota bacterium
TGAACCTGGAACTAATTGACTTGAATTCAAATAAAACGGGCCGGATGTATTATTCCCTGTAAACGAAATCGTTCGTGGGGAGCCTTTGGCCTCGCTATAAATCCCTTTAACCCGGAGCGGCCCAGTTCCATATTCGATAGATGCGCCTTTGAGCGACTTTTGGAAAGATGCAAATCGATTTGAATTGAGCATCGAGCCTTGGATGTCGCCAAGGTGAATCGAATACGGTTTCTTGTCGTAATCAATGCTCACATGCTGAGCGTTCGGGTCAGAAAAGCGGTTGGTGTCAACAGTAGCCCGAAAGGTCGCCACGCCAAAGACCTGTTGCCCAGCGAAACTCATGTTGCCGACATCCGTCCATTGTCGGCCGCCATATCCATGATAGTTGAGAGAATTAAATGCCTCTCGATCACCTGTAACGGAATGGGAATGGAATCCAAATGTCCTAGAACCGCTAAGCTCGATTCGGTCGAGCACGTTCTTCTTGAACCATGACCAGTCCACCGCCCACGAGTGTCCAATCGTGACCGTGAAGAGCATTCCGCAAATGAGGGCAATCCAACGCATATAGGGTCTGCCAACTATTTGGCGGCATTCTTTCCCTTTAGACAGGTTTGCAGCACCTCAATGTTCAGTTCAGCTTGTTTTCGAAGCTCAACTTTCTTCTTAGCGATGATTTTACGGTTGCGATCGCCATCTTTCAAAAAACTCATGAACGAGTCGAAAAGTCGGTCAGCAGTAAGCCCCTCAATATTTGGAGGAGCTGGCAGGTCCATTAACTTCGAGAATGCCAAAACTTTTGGGTCGTAGCTGATCATAAATGGAGGCACACCGCACGTCGCGGCCAAAATTCCTCCATGAAGCCTCATTGAGATCACTGTTTCCATCCTTGAAATTCGTTCCTGAATTTGCATTGGAGAGTACATTCCCCGAATGTCGGGCACCTTTCCACCTTGCGTATTCCCGATTTTGGTAATCAGGTCTCGGTCAATGGCTTGATCCATCTCGATCAGAACTGGCATCAGATTAGACTTGTAGAGGAGCCGCGCCATTTCGCCAAAAAGCTTGATAATGTTCTTGGTTTCTTTTCCAAATGGCCTCGGAGCTATTCCTATCGTCTTCATATCGCCAACAGAAAAACCTGATTTATCTCGATCTTCCGGCGGCTCTTTCATGAGAAAAGCCATGTCGGCTGAAATATGTGGAGCGCGCTTAATGCCGATATCCCGAAGCAGTTGAGCTGAGCCTGGATCGCGAACCACAACGGCATCAGCCGCAGAAAATGCGCCAACCGCCATTCGCTTTGCAAAAAACGAATTCAGGGGACCGACGCCTTGGCCCAAGAAAATCACTTTTTTGCCAGCTTTTTTGGCTTGTTTGACCAAACCAGCATAGTAGCCAGTGCTTCGAAGCGAGGTTACGTCTTGAAAAATGCTTCCACCGGGAAATACCAAGGCGTCGCATTCGTCCATTGCTGCTTGAACGGCTTTGAATTCTTTGCGTGGAATGGCTGACATTCCGTACACACGGAATGTGTTTTCGGGGTTTCCGCTTAGGACTGTGATGTCAAAAGGCAGCTTATCAATGCCTTCCGAAAATCCGGCGAGGATTGCGTCATCGCCCAAGTTTCCGCAACTAAAGTAACCAGCCAATAGGAGTTTCATACTTTTTCTTTTTTAAGTTCGGGAAAAACTATGCACAACGCAAACCACAGCGCAATGCCAATAATCCCTCCAATGCCCAATCCGAATCCGATTCGGACAAACCCTATTATGAGCGGCGTGTGCAGATGACACAGAGTGTTTACCATGCTTGTGATGCCTACCGCTCCTATCATCAGTGCAAGGGCCGTCCATCCTCCCCACTTTTGCTTGAATTCGTCATTGACTTGACATCGTGTCAGCATAGCGATTCCAACGACTAATGCAGGGTAGCCAATAAGGAATTCTTTGGTTCTAGGGCGAACCACTAAGAGGTTTTCAAGAAGGGACCGCAGTTGCATTTCGAGGCTGCTGACGCCCGCAGGATTGTCGTTGCCAGTCCTTGTCATCATGAATCCAAGCACGCCAAGGAAAATAACTCCAATGATGGCTTGCATCCAACGAATCGGACTGTTCAACGCAAGTTTCGAGTCATTCAGCTTTACGAAGTAGAACCATCCAACCACCAATATTGGCAGAAAGACTGCAAGTTTGACTCCAGAGAACTGGTCTGCACGAAGGAAGTATGGCAAACCATTGAGAAGACCAGCCACAGACATTCCACCTAGCAAAGATATTGCAGCTAATCCAAAATAGCGTACGAATCCGTTTCGCGGCATCCGTTCCATCAGAACAAATCCTCCGATCGGAAACGCAAGGGCTCCAAGCAATGCTGCATAGTTTCTCGCACTTTCAACCCAGCATCCAGCACCGATCAGCATGACAGCCAAGCCGAAGATGATTTGTAGCGAGCGATTGGAGATGAACGACGCAAAGGCAAAAAGAGCCATTGGGGCAATCGAAAGCCCAATGGCGGCAAAGAGCCATTGAGGCACTCTTGAATCCTCAGAAGGATGTGCAGGCAGGATAGAAGAGCCTTCGCGTTCCAATTGGTATGCGACCGCCGAAGTTAATTCTGCAAAGCTGGTTAATGGCTTGGCAGAAGCGTTAGTCAAGGGCCTAAGCAGGAGCATCCGAACACCTCGCTCCGATGCAGCCTTGACGTATCTTTCAACATAGCCAGCTTGCGTGAGTTTGTCAACTTCGTTGGCTTGCGCGGCATGGAGTCGAATCGAGCGCCCAGGAATCGCCGCAAGCATGCCAGGGTCGCCGCCGATCTTGGCGAACTCCGGCGAAACGTAAATCATTTGAAATTCGTTAAGCGCATCTGCAAATGCCTTTACTGAATCGCGTCTTCCCAGAAGCTGTTCTCCTACGGGAAGGAAATATCGTGCGCCGCTTTCACTCGACCAACGAATCGTTTCACGAACTCCGCGGTCTGAAATTCCTTCAGGGTTCGCATTTCGGCAAACTATGTCAATGCCTAGCTTTCTTGCGGCAGCGGCATATTGGGGATTGAGTCCGACCGAAACGGTTCGCAGCAGATCAGGCGATATGTCGCGAACCGTAAGATCGACATGAGGATTTGAAAAACTGCCAAGTACGAGTTCCATCTTGTCAGCTTTAATGTCAAATCGATTTCTCAAGCCACGTTCAACTCGTGTTGTCACGCTGCCCAATCCGGAGATTTGCACCTCCTTTCTAGGCGGGTAGACACCAAGATACTTAAGCGTCAGTTCTCCATTCGAA
Organism: Armatimonadota bacterium; assembly: GCA_031405735.1. GTDB lineage: Bacteria > Armatimonadota > Fimbriimonadia > Fimbriimonadales > Fimbriimonadaceae > JANNJE01. Next base: position 3,291 of record JANNJE010000504.1, read on the forward strand.
ATCAGTTGCCCTAACGTCTCCTCGCTAATCACAACTCCGTTCAAGCCCCGGTTCGCCATGGCCGCAAGGGCTTGTTCAAAAGTTAGCCCTTCAGCAGCCCCTAACGCCCCGATCTGATCAGCTTCTGCAACAATCGAAACCGCTTTATTGAGAGACTCCGCCTTGTATCTCAGTAACAGGGAATAGCCCGTCAGCCCCGCGCAAACGACGCACGAGACTGCGATCCCAAGTATTGGATTACGAAAACTCATCGTCCTCCTCAAAGTTGTTGTCTGCAAGCACTTTTGCCCTGCCTCCCATAATCAAAATAGTCATCATTCCAGCCAAAAATCCACCGGCATGAGCCCAGTTCGCGACTCCTTCTTGCCGAAAGAATATCTGAAACAAGAACCATGACCCCAACAAAACCCACGCGGCAGTTTCAACCGGAACCGGAACAAATGGAATGATGATTTCCAATTTATTTCCTGGAAACAGCAGAAAATAGCTTCCCAATACGCCACCGATGGCACCCGATGCTCCTACAATCGGAATTGGCGAATGCGGGTCAACGAAAATTTGAGCCGCCGAAGCCGCAAATCCCCAACCCAAATAGTACAGGCTGTATCGCCACGAACCCATTCCTTGTTCGACTGTAGAACCGAACGTGAGCAAGTAGAGCATGTTTCCCAAGAGGTGCAGCAAGTTGCCATGAAGGAACATGCTCGTGAATAATGTCACTAAAGGAAACGACTCGCCGCGCCCTCTAACAGCTTTGTACACCTGATCGGGACGCATCGCGAGGTCAGAAACCAGAACGGCCTGGCGCTCGGCGGCTCGCTCGAGAACGCCATCGTCATCGGCGACACCGGCGTGCTGAACGCCTTGCGGTT
>JANNJE010000505.1:0-2646 GCA_031405735.1 Armatimonadota bacterium
TTTTCCTTTCTTCTATGGATCACTTTGCCGCCGTGAACGAGGTTTATGGAGGTCTTTTTGAATCCAATCCGCCAGCTAGGTCAACAGTTGCAGTAGCAGGTTTGCCAAAGAATGTGGATGTGGAAATTGAGGTCATTGCCGTATATTGAGGATCCGGGAACCGGTGAAGGGTGTAGGGTATAGGGTCAGTAGAAACAGGTTGCTGACCGCAAACCCAAAGCCTAAAACCCAAGATCCAAAGACCAATGACCCCACCCATGAAACACGTAGTCTCCGTTTCCCTTGGCTCGAGCAAAGGTAACAAGTCCAACGAAGTCGAAATCCTAGGCGAGCAGTTCAAGATTGAACGCATCGGCACAGATGGCGACCTTGATAAATTTGCCCAGATGTTCGTTGACCTTGATGGCAAAGTGGACGCTTTCGGAGTGGGCGGTGCGGACATCTACTTGGTTGTGAAGGAGAGAAAATACACCTTCAAACAGATTGAAAAGCTGGTTTCAGGAACCAAAATCACGCCAATAGTTGATGGAAGCGGGCTGAAGCATACGCTCGAACGCAAGACGATTTACACGTTGCAAGAATCCGGGAAAGTTGATTTCAAGAAGGAAAAAGTACTGCTCGTAAGCGCGGTGGATCGTTACGGAATGGCGCAGGCGCTTGACGAACTTTGCCCAAACGTGGTTTATGGCGATCTGATTTTCGGAATCGGGCTTCCAATCCCATTGCGAAGTTACAAGGCTGTGGAATGGGTAGGACGCCTCACCTTGCCGCTGATTACTCGGCTTCCGTTCAAATGGTTCTATCCAACGGGGGAAAAGCAAGACGTTCGCACGCCGAAATTTGCCAAATTCTTCAATGAAGCAACGTTTTTGTGCGGCGATACCCACTTCATCAAACGTTTCGCGCCTGACCGATTGGACGGAAAAACCATCCTCACCCAAACCGTTCGCAAGCATACGATTGATTGGTTTCGGGAGGCTGGGGTCAAGCGCTTGATCACTACGACACCTGTAATCGGTGGCGAAACGTTTGCTACAAATGTGATGGAAGCTGTGATCGTGGCTCTGCTTGGAAAATCGCCTGCCGAACTAACCGAAAAAGACTATTTGGATACGCTAGATCGTCTCAATTGGCAGCCGACGGAGATTCTTCTAAGTGGGGAGTGAGGAACGCTAGGAGCCGCGACTCGCGACTCGCGACTCGCGACTCGCGAATGACGAATAACGAATAACGAATAACGAATCGCCAACTGCCAACTGCAAAATATTGATCACTTATCATCAACCTGCCCGCTACTTGCCGACCACATGCCGACAACTTGCTAACCGCACTCTTCACTCTCCACTCCCCACTCTGCACTATCCATCCCAGGTACCTTTGAAAACTAGAGGAATTGCTTGACCAAGTTTGCATTTGTAATCCACCCAATAGCGGCTCGCGATGCCGCACATAAGTATTGGTGGGCTACCATCTTGCCTGAATCTCTTGTCGAAAAAATCCTGCTGAGGAAGAAGCCTTCCCTAGTCCGCCATATCACCGGAATCAAGTCGCTAACCGGTGCCGAAACCGAAGGTTGCTTCATCGCTTGCCCGATGACAACACGGCAACTTTCCGACCCAAAGTACGACGATTTAGCTTTGAATCACCTGGTTCGATGCGCCGAAATTGCCAAAGATTTCGGCGCAGAAATCATGGGGCTAGGCGCGTTTACGGCGATTACCGGCGACGCGGGAATAACCCTTGCGAAGCGTTCTCCGATCGGAATCACAACAGGCAACAGCTATACCGTCGCAACTGCGATTGAGGGCACTTTAAGGGCCTGCGAACTTCTGGATTTGAACCCATCCGAAGCGACGCTTGCCGTGGTAGGTGCGACCGGTTCCATTGGCAAAACCTGCGCCCAAGTGCTTTCCAAGCGATTTGCAAAGACCCTTGTCATCGGGCGCGATTCAGAGCGCACTTCGCAACTGGCAGCCACTTTACCAAACGCCGAAGCGACCATTGACCTCACTCGAATCCAAGAAGCTGATGCCGTGATAACCGTCACCAGCAGCGATTCCGCTATCATTCATCCCGAGCACCTGAAGCCTGGCGCAGTGGTCTGCGATGTCAGCCGCCCTCGCGATGTTTCCGTTCGAGTTGCTAAAGAGCGGCCCGACGTTTTGGTGATCGAAGGCGGCGTGGTGAGCGTTCCAGGCAATGTGGAGTTTGGAATGGACTTCGGATTTCCGCCCAAGACGGCTTATGCCTGCATGAGCGAGACTATGATTCTCGCGCTCGAAAACCGCCCCGGCCACTACACGCTGGGCAAAGATGTGAGCGAGGAGCAGGTGGAAGAGATGCTGGCTTTGGCTAAGAAGCACGGGTTCATGCTGGCAGGCTTCCGTTCATTTGAAAAAGCTGTCGGGCAAGATGCGATTGATCGGGCGAAAGAGGCGAGGCGAAAGGCAAGCAAGTCGGCGATTCCGAAGGGACGGGCATTGGTTCAGCCGTGAGAACTGGTGCCATTAGTCCGGGCATTTTCTGATGGTGCATGATTCTATCATCATCAATGATTCAAGATTTCCTGATCATATGGATCATCTCCAGCCAAATCGCACAATTGATCGAGCGATTTTTGAATTGTGCCGTGGCGGCGCTCGACGG
>JANNJE010000506.1:0-4696 GCA_031405735.1 Armatimonadota bacterium
GCAATGGATCGCCTATGGCAGATGGAAAATTCGAGGCGATTGGCGAGAGGGCAAATGTCCGAAGTGTTTGGCGATAGGTACACCGCATCAGACAAGGAGGTTTTAGCTAATGCATATACGGACGCTGAATTGAAATCCCAATTCGGCAAGCTGTCGGAAGATTCTCGAACGATGTTTAGAAATTACGCAGAAGGCGTGAATCTGGCGATTCAAGAACGAAAAAAAGCAAGCCAACTGCCATCGGGATATGCGGAAAACGGGTTTGAACCCAAGCCTTGGGACGTGCTCGATTCTATTGCGATTTCCATTCGCCTTTACCAAATGTTTGGCCAAGGTGGCGGCGGCGAAATGCGAAACATGGCAATGCTTATGTACCTGCAAAGCCGCCCAAACAAGGCGCAGGCACTCGACATTTTCGATGACTTTATTTGGGAAAACTCGCCAAGTGCTCCGACAACCGTTGAATCGAGCGACGATCGCCGCAAAGCAAGTGCTGCTCTCTTTCCAAAGCGCACAAGAGCTATCACAGAAGCTCATATCGCTTCATTGCCGAAATTGAGTTTAATGGACGTTTTGCCATCAATTAAGTTGGCTCAACGCGAAACCTCGACCTTGATTGCGGAATCTCTAAACGTTCCTTATAAGGTGGGCAGCTATGCGGTGGTCGTTGATGGAAAACACTCAAAGACAGGCTATCCGCTCCTGCTTTCAGCACCCCAAATGGGACATACCATGCCAAGCGTTGTCCATGAAATCTCCATTTCCTGTCCTGAATACTCAGCGGTTGGAATGGACGTTCCCGGAGTTCCCGGAATCGCCATAGGCCATTCCAAAACCGCTGCTTGGGGGATGACAAGCGGAGTTATGGACACCACAGATGTGTTCTTCTCAAAGCTGGATGGAACAGACAAGTACATTTATGGAACCGAATCGAGGCCCTTGCAAAAGGTGGTTTGGAATCTTCGGTCGAAGAGCGGCAAAGAAACTGAAGTGATCCAGAACAGAACGCATTTTGGACCCGTAATTCTAAACGCAAAAGGCAACGTATTTTCGCAAAAATCTAGTTGGTGGATGCGAGAAATGGAGTCGTTTGAGGCTGTTCGATTGATAGCAAAGGCGTCTACTCCCCAAAACATTGACGATGCGCTTCGCTCCGCAACAGTCTCCTTTAATTTCTTCTATGCATTGCAAGCGGGGAAAATCGGATACCGATTCCTTGGCGCAGCACCTATTCGGGCAACCGGACTCGATCATCGATTCCCAGTTTCTGGAGAGCCGAAAAACAATTGGAAGGGGCTGTTCAATTATTCACAAATGCCAGCTGTCCGCGCCCCTGAAGGCGGCGTGATTTCAAATTGGAACAACAAACCCGTTGCGTGGTGGCCAAACGTGGATACCCCCGTTTGGGGACGAACATTTCGGGTTGAATCTCTCCGAAAAGCGCTTCCAAAGGATTCGATTGGCATTTCTGACCTCGAAATGGCGGCATGGTGGATCGCCAGATTAGAGCCGACCTTTATGCAGACGATGCCACTCATTCGTCCTCAATTGAATTCGATGCTTGCCCAGTTGCGCAATCCAAAACCAAATGTTCGTGTGAATGGTAGGTTCGTTGAAGCGTTAGAAATTCTGCTGGCGTTTGACGGCAGGAACCTCGATGGCTCCCCTGGCGCATATCTCTATTCCGCGTTTTTCCGCGCGCTTCGTGAGGAATTGTTTACGGATACAACCGGCACATTCCTGTCCGACGCAACATTTAGAACAGTTGCCCAACCTAGCGTAATGTTAGAAGCTCTAGAAGGGAAGACGAAGGTTGACTATCGGCAAAAGCGCTCAGCCAACGATGTGGTTGCAGCAAGTTTCAATCGTATGTTTGAAAGACTTGAGGAACCTTCGACATGGCGATTTGTAGCTGCTGGAATTCAATTCCCGGGTCAAGACAAAGTCCCATATATTGACCGAGGAACTTACATTCAGCTTGTCGAGCTTCCTCCTTCGGGCGTGCGAGGCAGAAACATTGTTTCTCCAGGAGTGGCGGAAACTGGTGTGCACTCGACCGATCAGATATGGCTCTCAAGATCATGGATGTACAAAGCAATGGGTTGGTAGTACTTCCGCCAAAAGCGGCAGAGCTATGTTGCCGTTGGAATTTTGAACCCATTGAGGAACTTCCGGGTGGGCATTGTTCGCAGGTATTTGCTTCTAAAGATCGAGTACTAAAGGTGCCATTTCAGGGTGAAGAAGCCATATCTGGTTGGAAGATGGCTCTGATGCTTTCAGGCAATCTTGGACCCACGGTTTTTGAGCACGATCCCGAAACCGGGTCGCTGCTAATGGAACGTGTTGTTTCGGGAACCAAACTATCTGAATTAGGAGAATCGGAAGATCGTTGTCGGTCACTATTCAAGCGTTGTCGCGACCGTATTGCTGGGCTTCCTTCTAACGGACTTATGCGCCTTTATGACTATTTTTCACGAAGCACTCCTCTTGTTCAGGAACTGTTGGCGACAACAACAAAAGAAGTTGCTCTTCATGGCGACTTGCACCACGAAAACATCCTTCTTGGCGATGATGGCTGGGTCGTGATTGACCCAAAGGGACTGGTTGGAGATCCCGCCTTTGAAGCGGCTGCGTTCATGCACAATCCTGTCGAAGAACTATTGAGCTGTTCCAACCTGGATTCTCCGTTTGAAAGTCGCATTAAATGGTTTAGCGAGCAGTTTGAATGTGACCCTTGGCGAATCTGGGGCTGGTCTGTTTCAATTCTTGATGAACCAATGCCGCCAGATGACCCTTGGATCCCGATTCGAGATGCAATGATTCGGGTGGAGCCGCGAAACTAGTTGTCAGGTGGCTGACAAGTTGTTTGCAGGTAGCCTTCAACTGCCATCCCTCAACCTGCCGTCAACCTGCAAACCACCTGCAAACCACCTGCCAACATGTAGTCGTTGACCTGCCATAATATTTCCTCGCGTGCTCCCGTCGTCTAGCGGTTTAGGACATCGCCCTCTCACGGCGAAGATCGCGGGTTCGAATCCCGTCGGGAGTACCACAAGCACGTCCTCAATCTTTTTGCGACGTAGGAGCTAAAGGAGGGAGGTGCAAGGAAAGCGTGTCCATGGCAGAGCGATCCAATCAAATGTTCACCCTAAAAGATGGGAGGAGGCTCTCGTTTGCCGACTACGGAGACTCCAAAGGCAAACCGATCTTCTTCTTCCACGGCTTCCCGGGATCGCGGTTCGACGGCGAACACGTCGGCCAGGTAGCGGCAGGGATGGGCATTCGCCTCGTCGCGCCCGAGCGACCCGGAATGGGCGAATCTGATTTTCAGCCTCGTCGGCAGCTTTTGGACTGGCCTGCAGATGTTGAGCAGCTGGCCGATTTTTTCGGCTTTGCCACCTTTGGCGTACTTGGCTATTCGGGTGGTGGACCCTACTCTCTGGCATGCGCTTATCGGATCCCACATCGCCTATCGAGAGTCGGCGTGCTGGCCGGTGTTGGGCCATTGACTGAGCCAGGAGCGTTGGATGGCATGAACGCCAGTAACGTTCTGATCTTCCGCCTTGCCAAGCGCGCACCGCGGCTCCTCTCTCAGATCTATCGCCTCAACAACCGGGCGAGTGGCGTGAAGCTGATGGAGGTGGCCATGAGGCGGCTGCCCGAAGTCGATCAGGCAGTCATGCGCGATAGATCGGTACTCCAAGCGATGGCGAAGGACTACGAGGAGGCATTCAAGAATGGACGTGCAGGAGTGGTATATGAGGGTGGGCTGTATGCCACGGATTGGGGATTCAAGTTAGCTGACATATCGGTGCCCGTCTGGCTCTGGCAAGGCGAAAAGGATACGAACGTTCCTGCCCAAATGGGGCGATACCAGGCGAGCATGATACCTACCTGTCACGCAACCTTTTACCCAGACGATGGCCATATCTCGATCATGACTAACCACATCGGTGATGTACTTAGAACGCTGGCTGATGGTGTCTAGTATTTAGGTGGTATACGATTGGAAGGGTGCCGAAACCGACGCTATGGCAGACGGTTAGGGTTTGTGAGCCTCTCGAGACTTGTAGCTCACTCGGCCCAGTCGCTTCTGTACCTGGCTATCGCCGTCACACAAACGAAACTCGAGCAGCGGGCGTGATTGAAGTCTGATTTTCGTTTCTACAGGTAACTCTTTCTTTCTCTCCCTCTCCTTTTCTGCTCCCTTTGTTATGTGATGGGGTGCTGTTAGTATGGAACTTGAGTTGCGGGTTTCCGGGTTAAGGCAATACGCTGACGCCTGTTCCTGCTCAACCGGGAGCGTTGCTTACCCGCCCAGGGGTGAGCCTGAGCGGGCAGCAAGTACTATCTAACCGACCAGCGGTATTGGTCAATCTTTGATCCCCGTGATCGGCCCACTTGGGATCCGCCAAACCATGTCAACCGTGTGCGCATGCGCCTTGTGCCTGGCTCCACAAAGCGCCCAGCGTTACTCGTGACCGAGTACGAGACGACCGAGTCCACAGCCGTCGCTAAGCGCTGGTCAACCTGCACCCACTGTTGCGTAACAAAGTTGAACATTTCGATCCGCTGCGAAACTTTGCTCAGGGGAGAGATATCTGACTGTGCTTCCAGCCTCAAACTGAGCTGAGCCGGCTGCGAGAGCGGTGAGGTTCCGGTGAGCTCGACCTGAACTTTCGGCGCTCTTCGTGAG
>JANNJE010000507.1:0-2263 GCA_031405735.1 Armatimonadota bacterium
GACAACTGACAACCAACAACCAACAACCAACAACCAACAACCAACAACCAACAACCAACAACCAATGACTGAACCTGAACTTGTAGGCACCGCAAAACTGAGTGAAACTCTCATCGAGTTTTCGGGAGCAGATGTTCGAGGCTGGCTTCAGGGCCAGATCACAAACGACATCAATCTTGTAGACTCACAGCCTGGACTGGAGGCGAGCATTTGTAGTCCAACGGGCCATGTTCAGGCGATCATCAAACTTTGGTCGAAGGGAAGTAAGCTTTTGATTTCGTCGCCGACTGTTTGCGCTCAATCAATACTTGATCGGGTGAACAGATTTGTAATCATGGAGGACGTGGTTGCTTCTTCACTTGATTTTGAGTGTGTGCACATGTTTGGCAGCACTCCGAGCGAACAAACTTCCACTACTTTGCCTTCAAGACGATTTGGAATTGAAGGACACGACTATTGGCTCTCACAGACCGATGCCGAGTCATTGAGAAGTGACTTTCAACTAACCTCAGAAGACCTCGAGGCATTGCGAATTGAGTCCGGCGTCCCCCTGTTTGGCGCAGACATCGGTCCCAAAACACTTGCCCCTGAGCTCGGCGAGGCATTTGTACGACGAACAATTTCAGAAAACAAAGGCTGTTACGTTGGTCAAGAAGTGATTCACCGAATCCACTCGCAAGGACACACAAACCGAACCTGGTGCTTTTTGCGATGCGAATCGGCTGTTGCTCCCGGCACAGAAGTGATAATTGGTGAAGGAGAAGTTTGCGGGAAAGTTACTTCCAGCGCGACTTCCCCTCGAATGGGATCTATTGCTGCAGCGATGATCAAGAACAAGTGGGCGACGGTTGGAGTGAACCTTACTGTCAACGGTATCAACGTCGTCGTCGAAAAATTTCCTAGAGCCTAATTAGATTCAGGCGGAACAGTTGGTTCTAGCGGTGAGGTAGGTGCCGAGCTAGCCTTCTTTGCCATAAAATGCCCGACAACCAAACAGCCCAGCATAGCAATTGAAGCGATTGCAAGAATCATTGCAGGATAAATCTTGAATTCAATAAATGCTGGTTTGAAAAACCTTCCTAGAGTCAGCAATGAAACAACACTCACGATCAAATAACCGATTCGTTCGTGCGTCTTGGCTAATGTTGCGCCGAAGATAGCGATAATTCCTATAGCTCCTGCTGCTACCAAGGAAACGATGCTGCCCTTATTGACATACGCCAAAATGCCAAAGGCAATATTAAGAACACCGTAGAGAATGCAAACCGAACTTAGCCAAGGCATGGATCAGATTACCTTAGCACGGCCAATCAGAATGAAAAGAGAACTTCAGTACCCAGGGAGCAGAGTTTAGGACTGAGAAAAGGATTGGGTGCGGGGGCAAGATTTGAACTTGCGACCTCCGGGTTATGAGCCCGACGAGCTACCAGGCTGCTCCACCCCGCGTCATCTATCGAACCTGTATTATTGCTTTTTTGTGGGCTTCTTGTCAACCACCCTTGGTCTAAAAAGTCCCTCGATCTCTTGATACAACTTGAAAACGGACAGCGCAGTCGAAATAGCTGTTGTAACTATGCCAAGTGGCTTACTGGCGCTAGCAGAAAACTGGTCAACGGTCTTCACAATTGCCGTTGCCTTGCTACCGACTGTATCCACGGTGTCTTCAAGTTTCTCTGAAAGCGCCTCAACTTGCTTGGACATCGCTTCAACGCTTTTCATCGAAGCAATCATTTGCGGCTGGATTTCCTTTACCGATTTCAAAAGTTGAAAGACAGCGATGGAGAGAATTACATTCATTGCAATTCCGACTGCAAAAAAGATGCCCGATATCACTAGCCAAATCGTTGGAATTTCCATTACTTTTCAACCTCAACGCGAACTACTGTGTTCACTTTACTTTTCAACTCAAACGGTACCTTAACCACACCGCCCGACGCCTCAAAACATTGGTCGCCAAAAGAAACTCGATAGCCCCAAAGCCCTCGAATGATCATTGTTCCCTTCGTATCAAAGTCAGATGCATTCGAAATCTCAACAGTTGCAAATCGCTTTCGAATATCCAGCCGAAGCTCTTTGATTTTGCCCACGTCAATCGTGCAATCGAAGCCAATTTGCCTCATCGAGATTCTCTGCTGAACTCCGTCCCAAGGCTGAACAATATACTCCGTCTCGTTAGCTTCAAAATGGCATCCAAAAGTTGTTACGCCAAACTGCCTGCTCGGGATCACTATTGACCGAACTCCGCGAAGATAGTGAAAGAGCG
>JANNJE010000508.1:0-8512 GCA_031405735.1 Armatimonadota bacterium
TTCATCCAGGCGACCATCAGGATATCGCCGTTCTCTGCGTCCTGAACGATGGCGGGGATTAGTCCATCGAGTTTATCAAAGTCTAAGTTCATATGTGGAGTTCCAAAAACAAAACAAGCTCACCGCTTGTGCGGTGAGCCTGCTTTGATTAATTCTGAGTTTTACTAGATTTTCAATGCACGACATCGCCGCAGTAATAACGCTGCGTGATGATGTTGTAATACGTGTACGAAAACCAAGACTCAGCCATAGTACCCTGTCCAGCGGAAAGGAAGGGCTCCAAAGTCTTTAACCAAGTAGAATCACGAGGTTATAGAACTGAAGCCCTATGATCCTGACGCGGTTGCCGATCGAGTCTGGTGGTTCCAGGACGCTTGGAGTTCGAATTGCGTCCAGTAATCTCCACCATTTTTTGAATTGGGGACCTTGTGACAGGGGTGAATGGGGTGAGCTGGGTGAACTTGGCGACAAGGTCGGATAGAATGTCGTTAGAATCTTATGCTTTGGCTAACCGCTCTCACCGCATTCAGTGCCATGCCTTCACTTCCCGACTTTGTCCCTGCCCCGCGAGAATTCCGCGCCGCTTGGGTGGCAACCGTCGACAACATTGATTGGCCCTCGAAAAAGACTTTGAGTACCAAAGAACAGCAAGCCGAACTTAAACGCATCTTTGTTGTTGCAGAAAAAGCTGGTCTCAATGCGATTATCTTTCAGATTCGACCGTCTTGCGACAGCCTCTATTTTTCGAAAATCGAGCCCTGGTCTGAGTTTCTGACCGGTCAGCAAGGCAAGCCACCCGACCCTTATTGGGATCCGCTCGAATTCGCGATCGAAGAGGCGCATGCACGAGGAATCGAGCTTCATGCGTGGTTCAACCCATATCGAGCGCAGCACTTTTTGGCGACCGGGCCACTTGCATCGAACCACATTCTTTATCAAAATCCTCAAGCGACCAAGAAATACGGGCGCTACTTGTGGCTCGATCCAGGCGAACCTGCAACTCCCAAAAGGACCCTTGATGTGATTCTTGATGTCGTCAAACGATACGACCTCGATGGCGTTCATATTGACGACTACTTCTATCCGTATGCCGAATCGGATGCGGACAAAAACAAAATTCCTTTCCCAGACAATGACAGTTTTCAGGCATACCTTGATAAGGGTGGGAATCTTGGCAAGAAGGATTGGCGGCGAAAAAATGTTAATGATTTTGTCGAAAACTTCTATGAAACCGTCAAAAAAACAAAACCTTGGGTCAAGGTAGGAATCTCGCCATTTGGCATTGCGAGACCGAATCAGCCCGAAGGAATCAAGGCGGGAGTAGACCAATATGACGACCCGCTCTACGCCGATTGCAGGCTTTGGTTTGCGGAAGGCTGGTGCGATTATTTCACACCTCAACTCTACTGGCCCGTAGACTCGCCAGGGCAGCCGTATGGCAAGTTGCTTGACTGGTGGTCGGAGCAAAACGAAAAAAAGCGGCACCTTTGGCCGGGAAACTACACGAGCCGAATGCTCCCTGGAGTTGGAACATGGAAACTCGAAGAAGTAACGAGCCAAATTGAGAGGACTAGAAAGGCAAAAGGAGCTTCCGGGAATGTTCACTTCAGCTTCAAAGTTTTTTTGAAAAACGAGCAGGCGATCGTCTCAAAACTCGGGACTGGGCTCTACAAGTCAAAGGCACTTGTTCCAGAAATGCCGTGGCTCGGAGATACCGCACCTAAAGTGCCCGAAATTAAATTGGAGAAAGCAAACGGAGAAATCCTTTTGAAATGGGCACCGAACAAAGCTGTTCGGGCGAGGTGCGTCTATCAACTTGAAAACGGAGTTTGGCGGCTGACCGACGTTTTGCCAGGCGCAGCAGACGAAATAATCTTCGACCAATCTATCCTGAAAAAAGTCTCAGCATTTGCTGTCACAGCTCTCAATCCTGCTGGAGTCGAATCTAAACCAGCCATCAAGTTGGTCAAATAAGGTCAGTTGCCCATCTTCGGAAAAATGGTTTTTGGAGCCTTGTACTTTTCGGGCCAATCTACCCAAGGCACATCCGTTGCACCAAAGAACCAGGTAACAACACTCCACTTTCCACTCTTTTTGCGAAGCAAGGCGCCGAAGTTTTCGTCAAATGCACCAGAGTCGAATTGATCTTTGTAATCTGAATTCTTATAGTTGATCGTCTTCCCATTCGCCGCTTTTGGGGCGCCAAAAACGAAAGCCCAATCTGCAGTCGCTTTCAAATGATTCACGACAAAGACAACTTTTTGGCCATGAAGCGATTTTTCAACCGGAATCCGCACGGCGTCCAAGATTGCCTTGCGAATCGGAGACCCCATTTTAGGGGTTGTGGCTGTTTGAGCAAAGGAACTAGAAACTGAAATAGAAAGAGCGAGAGCAAGCGCAATTCTTTGCATGGTTCAGTCTATCTCAGAATGTGTGTATCGGGAACCAGAGAAAAGCGTATCATTCGTAAGAGAGCTTATGAAGGCGATTGCAATTTTAGCTGCACTTGGCACAATGTGCCTCGTCGAGGCACAGGAGTATTGGCATTTTGGAAAGCCGATGCGGATGTATGGCGTTTACCGCCGCGTCTATGGGAACCCAAATCAACTCTTTGCCAATGGGAACTGGCAACAAGAAACCAGTTCATCCGAACGATTCAACGCCAATTCGAAGAACTCCTATTCCGATGAAGCTCGCGCAAACATCGAAGTCATTGCTCAACAAGTGAACTTCGATGGCAAAGATTGCACGCGGTTCGTTTCATCTTGGGACGACCTTCCCATTCGTGAAGACGCCTTGAGAAAGATGAACGCCGACCAACGATTGCAAGCCATGCTTGGCGTTACCCACCGAAAGTGCGAAACTGTAGTGGATCCAGAAGGCAATCCCAAGTTGGTATTTTCTGACCAAAAGGACGGGCGCGGCCAAATCAAGGTTTGGGCAAAGTTCAACAAAGACGACATTGATGTGACCGTTGAAAACAAACAAGGCACAAAAAAGCTCACGATCAATCCTGCTTACGGAGTTGAAGCATTTCGAAACCCGATTCCCGATATTCTCAAGTCCGGCGACAAAGATCGAACCCAAAAACGCTATTGCACCATAGACCCAAAGACTGGCGGAATTCTAGATTACACCGTTCAATACAAGTCAAAGTTCAAGGGCAAAATTGACCGAACCGAGTATTCCGGCTATGTCATTGAGCTAACTGGCGCGTTCGGCAAGCGGTTCTTGTTGGTATCGGATAAAGGCGAGCTGCTGCAAGTGGATTACGGCAACGAGCACGATTACATTAATGCTGTGTTTACGAAAGATTTGAGCAAGCCATAGGGTTTGTGAATTATCAGTCCGGACCACCAGTCGGGTTGCGGACTACTTCATTTCCCCCCGAGTTCGTAGCACTGCAACTCGTTTGGCAGTCGCAATACTAGAAGGTCTGACCTCGCGCTTCGATGAAGTATGGCTGCGGAGGAAATTGCTTTATCCGACTTGAAGGTCCCAAATACAACTCCGTCGGGCTTGAAAAACAGGATCCCACCATTATCTACCACCCCCAACAAATGCCCAACCGGACCAAAAGAGCCAAAGAGAAAAGGTTCGCCATCTAGAAATGCCGCCTCCGTTGCTGACGCTTTCTTCGACCACTTGAGATTACCATCAGCATCGAAGATGCTCAGCTTCAAGCCGCTAACGATTGTCGTACCGAGGGTGAGGAGTTCCTCGATGCCGTCCCCGTCCAAGTCGACAGCGCCTACCGCCCCGATATCGCCCGTTTTGAATCGCTTGGCTCTCTTTCCCGAAAGGTCGAAGGCTATGGCGTCGCCGTCGGGTCCTACACCGATGGCGAGTTCAGGCGATTTCCGACCGGGCTTCAGACCCGTAACGCCCCATACGTTCCAATCGGCTTTGGCAAGCCACCGGCTCTTTCCGTCCGGACCAAGAAGCTCGACGCCTCCACCCCCGTTGTAGCCGATCACATACCCCGTGTTTCGCGAATCCAAGCGTACGCTCGAAAGCCAATCGATGCCCGATCGCCCAGCTACAAAGTTCCAAACTGGCTTTCCGTCTGGCTCGTAGGCCGTGACATCATTTCCCCACCTATCAAACTGGACAACAACCGCCTTGGTGTCGAGTTGTCCAAGCGCCAGCAATCTGCCAGGCTGAGTATCCAATTTGGCAAACCGAATCTGGCGGCCGCTTGAATCGAACACCTTAAAGCCGGCCTCGTCTGCCACTATGACTTCACTGTCTGCGCCTTCGGTGATTTGACCCGTGGTAAGACCAAAAAAACCCTTGTCTCGACCCGGCAGTTCCACCTTCCATACCAGCCGCGATTGCAATACCGGCTCTTCAACCCGCACGCCACGGGGCACGGGCCTATAGTAATACTTCTTGGCTTGCTCTTGTTCACCGGGCCGCGAGTATGCTACGGTCATGAAATCGTGCAAGATGTTTCTCGCCGAGTCATAGAGGAGTCGCAAGGGCCCAGGCGCTGGAGCGGGCACGTTGTTGTATCGGAGCATAGTGAGCTTCAGGGAGATGAAGTTTTCGTTCGCGATCTGCTCGTCGGATACGGTGAACCTGCCCGAGAAAGTGTCCTTCGACTCCTTGCTTTCGTAATCGCCCTTGAATGAGCCGTCGTTGTTCAGGAAGAGATGCCCAGTGTGGCCCTGCCCGCTCGTGTCGGCAATCACCACCCATTCACCAAGAATCTTGGAGGTTGCGGGATGTTGACGCGGGTTCTTCGGATTGGAGGCAGGCATCTGTGGCGAGGAATTCGCTTTGCTCGCGGGAGCATTGTCGGTCTGTCCGCCTTTGCAGCCCGGAAGGGCTGTAAGGGAGAGTAAAAGAACAGCCATGGGGTTCCAGGCTCGAAGGACCATAGAGCGATTATGGACAGTCGGTAGATGGTCTGTCTTTATGTGAAACAACACTGCCTCGGACGGTGGGTGGCC
This sequence comes from Armatimonadota bacterium, assembly GCA_031405735.1. Lineage (GTDB taxonomy): Bacteria > Armatimonadota > Fimbriimonadia > Fimbriimonadales > Fimbriimonadaceae > JANNJE01. Next base: position 4,956 of record JANNJE010000508.1, read on the forward strand.
GGGATTGGGATCATGAAATTGGGTGGCGGGGTCAATTTGTTCCGAAGGTTGGCTTTCAATACTTCATGGGGGCTGGGCAACAGAACAACTGGTCCTGCCACCCGCCGCATGGTCGCAACCAACCTACCTGATGAAGCCCTGATAGCCCAGCGCTCCACCTAGGATCAGGATGATGATGCCACCCACTAAGTAGTTGCGCGGGGAAGCGCCTGGACCCTCGATCATTCGGTCGGCGAATTTGGGGTTGAGCATGTAGTGGATGCTCTTGAAGGTCATGCCCCAGCCAGCGACGGTGAGCAGAACGGGCAGATCCCACACCCACACGTTGTGCCAGACGACGATTGTCAAGCCCTGCGGAAGGGTGAACATTGCGATTACCAGCGCCGCGTAGCTCGTCTTACGGAGCGCCGCGAAGAAATCCGCCCACATCTGCGCCTGCACTATGTGCGATAGCCCAACCGCGAGGAACGCGATCGCAAAAAACCGCTCGAGCATCATTGCGACAGTATAACTCCCTGGGTTAGTCCTTGCGCTTGCTAACAAGCGTTTGCCAAAGTGCGAGGCGTTGCCATGGGCGAATTTGATCCCCCACTCTCTGCGAAGTTCCACTAATCATTGTTTGCGCGGAGAATTGTTATGACTGGCAAAGTTTCGGGTGTCTCGATTCTGAACGTCAAGTAACCCTCCATCCCCTGACCCCTTCCTCTCTTTTCGTGGAAATTTGAAAGTTTAGGAAAAGGGAGGAAGGGGAATCTGGAGCCTACATTCAAGCATTCATGCATGCTCGCATCCACAATCGCTAATGCCCAGTCATCTCAACTGTCCCAGGTGGAAGGTCAACCCCTTTTCTGCAAGCACAAGCCGATCAACCTGTAGGTGTGTCGTGCTCGATGATCGTTTCCACTTGAGGCGTGGGAGGAATCGCTTTCCGCGTAGGCTCAGCCGTCTTCCCCAAACTCGAAAGCTTTTCCACCAAATCAACCCCAAAAATCTGCTTCATCTGCTCGTTGGCTACCAGAGCCTTCACGGCAAACGACTGATCCCCGCCGCCGCCGCCCGAAAGCTTTTGATCAATCACGGTCACCTTGTCAATTCTGGTTTCGGCGATGATGCCCGTCATGGCTTCGACAATAGCGGGCAGCTTTTGCATAACCAGAAGCTGCTTTCCATTTTCGCCCGACGCCTTCAGCGTTTTTGCAACCTGGGTGAGTGCTTCTGCACGGGCGCGTCCTTCTTCGACAACCGTTGCAACATCTGCCATCGCCTTTTGCTCGGATGCTTCTGCAGCGGCTTTTGCGGGCTGGATCACGTCGGCTTCCAGCTTCCGACGAACCAATTCAATTCGAGCCTTTTGCACTTCAACTTCGGCACTAGTTTTGGCGACGCCTGCATTGACAATGGCAAGCTCTTCGGCAATGAGCGCATCTCGGCGGGACATGATTTCTCGAAGCTTTCTCTCGGCATCGGCGTTGGTGTAGGCAATCTGCCCGTCCACTTGAGCTTTGGTTTCTCGCTCTAGGTTCTCTGCAGAGCGAATGACCGATTCCGCCTTAGCCATTGCTTCTGCGATTCGCGCGTTAGAAATGACTTCTGCGCTCTTCTTTCGACCAATCGAATCGAGATATTTCACATCATCTTGCACGTTTTGAATCTTGAGCGTATCAACTACAAGCCCGAGGGCTGTCATGTCCGCTTCCACTTCTTGAACGAGCCTTTCTGCAAAAAGAATCTTATCTTCATTGACTTCTTCCGGAGTCATGGTTGCCAAAACGCCTCGAAGTGAGCCTTCTAAAGTTGCCTTTGCTATCGCTGCGATTTCGGCACGGGTTTTCCCCAAAAACCGTTCAATCGAATTATTGAGCAAAGGCTCATGTCCCGCAACTTTGATGTTGGCAACACCTTGCACGTTGAGCGGAATTCCGCCCTTGCCATAAGCCCCTGCAGCAGTCAAGTCAATGACCATGTTCGAAAGGTCCATTTTGTCAACGGTCGTGATCAACGGAAGCCGAAAACCGCGCCCGCCCTTTACAATCTTGTAGCCCAGGCGTCTGCCGCCTGCGAAGCGGGAAGGACCGGAGAAAATGAGAACTTCATTTGGCGAACTTACATATATAAAATTCTTGAGGCTGACAACGAAAACAAGAAGTGAAAAGCCAATGACCCCAGCGATGACGATGATGCTGCCAATGATTCCTTCCATTACTATTTGCCTCCCGATTTCTTCGCGGTTGGCGCTTGAGTTTCAGACGCCGATTCTACAGCAATAGAAATTGTCTTTGGAATATCAATTCCGGTTGTGTCCGCTACAGATTTGAAAATGGTGCTCAACATTGCCGGATAGGCTGAGAGCACAGCGGGCAGAGTTGAACCATCGCCCGAATCTATCAGGTTCACATTGCTGATCTTGACCTTATCAACGCCCAACGACGCGGCGGCGAGGAGCTTTTCGATGTCGTCAAGCAAATAAATGCTGAGAGCATCAGTTCCAGCTTCCTCCCACGCTTTGCTGAGCAATTCTGTCGCTTGGCTGACCGCCATACCCCTCGCTCGAAAGACTGCCGCGTCGCCTTTGGCTTGAAATTCCCTGGCGATTCGGTCTGCTTCGGCCGGAAGGATGGTATCTACCTGCAACCGAATTCCTTCGAGTTCAGCTCGCAGCTTCTGCAATTCTTGTTCAGCAACGGCTCTAGCTTGCCGGGCAGCGGCAAGGGTTCGCTCTTCTTCCGATTTGATTTTTGAATCGAGGTCCGCTTGAATTCGTCGCAAGTCGTTTTTCATCTGCGCTATGTTTGCATCCACTTGAGCTTTCACAACATTGCTTCGGGCAGTTGATTCTGCTTCAACTAATTCGGCTGCTCGTTTGGCATCGGATTCCGACATTTCGGCGTTTTTGACGACGTTGGCGATGGCTTCGCGTCCGATTGAATCTAGATAATGTGTGTCGTCTGAGACATGAAGAATTTTGAAAGTGTCAAGGTGAATTCCGAGCTTGTTGAGGTCAAGTTCAGATTCCCTGCTAAGTTCGTCGGCGAATTTCAGACGGTCTTCGTTGACTTCTTCAGGTGTCAATCGTGCCAAAACGCCTCGAAGGTGGCCCTCCAAAGTTTCCTTTGCCACGCGTTTGATTTCATTGGGATCGCGTCCCACGAATCGCTCTACTGCGTTTCCGATGAGCCTTTCATCATTTGTGATCTTCACATTGGCGATGGCTTCTATCGAGAGCGGAATTCCTCCTTGCGAATAGGCGTTGCGAATGGTGATTGGGATTTCGTTCGTAGCTAATGACATTCTTTGGACAGTGTGAATAATTGGAATTCGCCATCCCCTTCCGCCGAAGAGCGCAAAAAAGCCTCTAGTTGAACCGTCTGGCATTCGGCTCTTGCGGCCGTTGAAGATCAGAACTTCGTTTGGCGGGCAAATGAAGAGCATGCTCCGAATGATCGCCATTACGAGAAAAAATGCAATGAGGACAAATACAGCGGTAATTACGCCTTGCTTTATCGCTGCCTCGGTTGCAGGCTGGATTAGCGAATTTGGATCCGCTTGTAATAGGAATT
>JANNJE010000509.1:0-6651 GCA_031405735.1 Armatimonadota bacterium
CCGCGCAGGCGAAGAACCGAATCGAAGAGTTGTGATTTCTCCTTCTGAGAAAAGCTTGACTCCACCCCCTAACCCCCTCCACTTTCTCCTGCGTCGAAAAAGGAGGGGGAAATTAGTTTGGAGTCTTGATTCCCCGCAAAATCGCCTACAATAGAGGCATGGCTGCGACAATGGTGACCGAGTTAGACCGAATTGCTACGATCCTTAAAGACGACTCATTATTGAGCTTCTCGAACCCGAAAATTGACAAAAAACACCTCCATTTGCCTGGACCAGATTTTGTCAACCGAATCTTCTTGAATTCAGATCGCAATAACAAGGTCCTTGGAAATTTGCAAAAGATCTACGGAAACGGGCGATTGGCCAATACAGGATATGTAAGCATTCTGCCCGTTGATCAAGGGATCGAGCACAGCGCCGGAGCAAGCTTCGCTAAAAATCCAGCCTACTTTGACCCTGAAAACATCGTTAAGCTCGCGATTGAAGGCGGATGCAATGCTGTCGCTTCAACTTATGGAGCTTTAGGTTCTGTGGCAAGGAAATATGCCCACCAAATCCCATTTTTGGTCAAAGTTAATCACAACGAACTTCTGACTTATCCCAATAAAGCTGACCAAATTCTATTCGGCAACATTGAAGAAGCTTGGAACATGGGTGCCGCCGCGGTTGGAGCAACTATCTATTTCGGTTCCGATGGAGCTTCGCGACAGATCGTTGAAGTTGCCGAATGTTTCCAACATGCACACGAACTTGGAATGGCGACTGTTCTTTGGTGCTACTTACGAAACAATGCATTCAAGAGCGACAAGGACTATCATGTATCGGCTGACCTTACCGGCCAAGCGAATCACCTCGGCGTCACGATTCAAGCCGATATCATAAAGCAGAAACTGCCCGAGACCAATGGAGGCTTTTTAGCCTTGAATACTGGCAGCAGCAGTTATGGAAAGCTGGACAAGCGGATCTATTCCGAACTCACAAGCGATCATCCAATTGATCTTTGCCGCTATCAAGTCGCAAATTGCTTTATGGGTCGGGCGGGGCTGATTAATTCAGGTGGGGCCTCTGGGGACAACGATCTTCAAGATGCTGTCGCAACAGCAGTCATCAACAAACGAGCAGGCGGACAAGGGCTTATTTCAGGGCGAAAATCATTCCAGCGCCCAATGAACGAGGGCGTTCAGATTCTAAATGCGATCCAAGATGTATATCTTTGCGATGGCATAACCATCGCTTGATTTAGTTTCGGTCGGTCTGGTGCCAGAAGTCTCTATCGGTCAAATTGGACCTAAGGCTCTTATTTGCCGCTTCTCTCACAACAAAGCCGGGCCAACTAGAACAAAACGTAGAGATTTCAGTCTATGCTTGGGTAGAACTTCGTTTGAGGCTGACAATAATGTTGAATCTTTCTCGCTACGTGCTGTTGAGTTCCCTTATCTGTTTAAGTGCTGTAGTTTCGGCACAGAATCCGCCAACCACTCCAGCGGTTACTCCTCCTGTCTTAACAGAAGCGGTTACTTCCGAGCAAAAAGCTGAAATCCTAAAAGCTGTCGCAGACATCATTGATCGCCGAATGTACGTTACGGGTATTGACCTCAAAAAGTGGCCGGAAAATCTTGCAAAGCATCAAGCTGACATAGACAAGGCCGAAACAACAAGGTCCTTTATCTCTGAAGTGAATCGGGCGTTTCGGGAATTTGGATTCAGCCACCTTCGACTCCGATCTCCTTCTGCCGCTAGAATTCGCCAAGAAGGTCCGGTTGCTGTCGGATTTGGAATGACTGTTGAGAAGGATGGCGATGCATTGGTCGTGCGGACAGTCGTTAGTGAGAGCCCGGCTGCGAAGGCGGGCATTGGCGTTGGCGATAAGATCGTGGAATGCGATGGCAAATTGCCCGATTCGCCTGCTGTCTTAAGTGGTGAGCGTGGCACTTCGACTAAGCTGAAGGTTCTCAAATCAACTGGCCAAACGATTGACTTAGAATTGCAGCGGCAGCAGTTCTCAACTGCCAGAAAGGACACTTTGAAGTGGACGGACGAAGAAACAGCGGTGCTGAGAGTGTTTTCTTTTAGCCGCGGATATGATCGCGAAAACCTTGAGAAACTGGTTGGCGAGGCAAATGCGAAAGCCAAATATCTAATTCTAGATTTGCGCTCAAACGGAGGCGGGGCCACCGACAGTTTACGTCACTTGCTCAGCCTACTTTTGCCAAAGGATTCTGTAATCGGAACTTTTGTGAGTAAGCGGGAAGCAGAGAGATACGCTGAGGCAAACGGAGGCGACGCTTCTGATCCAATCAAAATCGCTGCGTTTAGCCAACGGAAGTATCGAACGGTCGAGGGCAAAGTGCCTGCTTTTGCTGGAAAGATCGCCGTGCTAATCAATCGAGGTTCGGCTTCGGCTTCGGAAATCTGTGCTGCAGCATTGAAGGAAGTATCGGGCAGTCCGATTGTCGGAGGGCGGTCTGCAGGTGCAGTTTTGGCTTCGGTTTACGGAAAGCTTCCACATGGATTTGAAATTCAATACCCAATAACCGATTATGTTACTGTGAAGGGCATGCGGCTTGAAGGCAATCCGCTTTTGCCAGATTTTGAGAGTGTCACCGTGCCAGTTGGCGAAAAGGATGATGCCCTGGAAAAGGCGATTTCTGTGCTCAAAAACAAACCATAATCTTTCATGCCAAAGCCACAACCGTTGAAGAATGGTGAACTGATTCGGATTGTGTCGCCAGCTTCGCCATTGCTTCCAGAGAAGGTTGAGTTTACTCAAGCACTGCTGGAAGGTTGGGGATATCGGGTTGACTTTGGGAAGCACACTTTTGATTGGACGGATCACCTTGCTGGTTCCGACGAAAATCGGGCAAGTGACCTCATGGAAGCGTTTACTGACCCGAGCGTGTCGGCAGTTTTTTGTGCAAGAGGCGGTTATGGCTGTGCTCGACTGTTTCCGTTTCTTGATCTTGATGCGATGGCAAATTCGGGCAAGTTGTTCCTTGGTTTCAGCGACATAACAACATTGCACCTTGCTTTGAATCAGCGAGGACTTCCAACGCTTCATGCTCCGATGCCGTTGACCCTTACGGTGCCCAGAGAAGATTGGGTAATTGAATCTCTTCGGCGAAATCTAGTTGGCGATGCTTCTGTTCCAGAAAACGCTCTGAAGGGCACAACAGTTATTGGCGGACGCGCAGAAGGAATCGTGACTGGCGGGTGCTTGATTCTAATGTGCGACAGTTTTGGAACTAAAAATAGTCTCAACTGCAAGGGGAAAGTCGTCATTATTGAAGACGTAGATGAAAATCCGCACCGGATTGATGCCATGCTGACTCATCTGCTGAATGAGGGCTCGATTCACGATGCCGCAGGTATTGTGGTTGGTGAGATGACTAGGACTGATGAGCGATGCGATGAAGGAATCGGCTGTAGGCCTTGGCGAGAGATGGTCAATGAACGACTAGCCCCCTTGAAAATTCCGCTCATCATTGACTATCCCTTTGGCCATGCGCCGAATATGCTCACTTTGCCGCTCGGAATTCGGGCGGAACTGGACGCAAACAGCGGAACACTATCATATTTGGAGTCTTTATGCGAAAATTAGCACTTGTTTTCACTTTAACTATAGTCCTCGCTACAGGTCATGCGCAAGTTTGGGAAAAATTGGTTGCTCCGGGCCTGACTTATCGAATGGAAATTGATCCAGTCACCCCACAAGTTGTTCATGCCTTGCGCTGGACGCCGGATTCGACCGAAACTCGCGCCGCGCCGGAACTGGCTGGTAAGACGGTCTTTGGAATTGAGTCTAATGGAGGTCGAGCTACGGTCTCTTCCATGGTTTCTCACCATCGGGCTATCGCCGGAATCAACGCTGATTTCTTTCCTTGGAGCGGCGATCCTGTGGGGCTGATGATTCGCAATGGTGAGCTGCTGAGCAGACCGTATCCAAACCGAAGTTTCGTCGCTTGGGGAGGCGGGAAATCGCTGTTTGCGACGTCCGGATTCTCTGCGAAAGTCAAGGTTGGAGACGCTGAATTGGTCGCAACTGGCTGGAATGAAGAAAATATTGAGAACTGTATAACGATTAATACATCTGAGGCAGGATTAGCGAAATCAAAGGTACCGGCTGCGTACGTTGTACTTGAAATTTCGGAAGACAACCAGTTCGCAACCGGGAAAGTGGTTGGGACAGTAACAAAAGTTCTTCATGGGGCAACTTCTTACCCTACGGACGAGAATGTGGTCGTTGTTGTGGGTTCGGGTTCAGAAGCATTGAAATTGCAGTCAACGGCAATTGGGGCCGAGGTCGAAATTTCTTGGGCCCTCTCCCGTCCAGAGCTGAAGGGAGTTCAACACGCGATAGCTGGCGGACCGACTTTGATTCGAGGAGGAAAAATTGTGTCTGAATGGTCTGCAGAAGGATTTACGGAAAAATTTGCGTTGCAAAGACATCCTCGAACTGCAGTTGGCCGCACAAATTCTGGATACCTTTGGTTTGTTGCAATTGATGGACGAAGCGAGCTAAGCGCGGGTGCGACGCTAGAAGAGACAGCGAGGATTCTTATGCGACTTGGCTGCACGGACGCCATGAATCTTGACGGCGGTGGGAGCACAACCCTCAATGTTCAGGGAATCGTCGTCAATCGCCCGAGCGACGGTACCGAAAGGCCCGTCGCAAACGGAATTTTGTTTTACGGGCCGGATATTGAAACTTCCAAGTCAGATTTCAAGATTTCAGGGCCAGAATCGGTCTCGCCCGACGAAACAAAGGGCCTTAAAGTGGTAGATGAGTCGGACGAGACAATTCCGCCGAGCGAAGTCATTTGGGCTGCAGAAGGTGCAGGTTGGATTGACCAAGGAGGCTACCTTCGACCGACAAAGGCAGGGCAAGTGACTGTAAGGGCTTGTTGTAGAGGGAAAACAATGACAAAGACAATCGAGATTTCAAAGTCTCGGAAGTGATTTTTGCCTGAACCGATTGAGCTCAATAGCAGGAACCGGTAGGCGGTTTACCGAATTCCTAGTTATGCTTTTAGTAGCGTGTGCTCTTACCATGACGACCTTAACATCTCTATCCATCCCTGATCTTCTCCAGCAGGTTGATGCAAAGAGGCTTCGCTCGAGTGTTGAAAAACTCGCTTCTTTTCAAACCCGAAATACGCTAAGCGCAACGTTGAACGACGCTGCCAAGTGGTTGCAGGGCGAGTATCAACGCATACCGGGAGTGCAGGCGACACTTTTTGAATACGTCTTGCCAAAATCGAGACGGGTTCCTGAAGACAAGAAGGTTGTAGAAGTGGTTGCGTGGCTCAATGGTTCGGGATCAAAGGCAAAATCCTTGGAAGAGTTGCGAGGACAAAGAATCATCCTGATCGGCGGCCACATGGACTCCCTAAACCTTCAGGTTGATGCTGCAACTGGCCGCGCCCCAGGTGCAAATGACGACGCAAGCGGGACAGCCGCTGCACTAGAGTGCGCTCGGGTGATGGCTGGAGGAAATTGGAGCCAAACAGTTGTCTTCGTCGGCTTTAGCGGGGAAGAACAAGGGCTGAACGGCTCTCGCGCACTTGCCAAATTTGCAAAGGCAAACGGCTGGTTGTTAGAAGCAGTCTTGAGCAACGACATGGTGGGAAACAGCGGAAACAATGCCGGTCAAACAGACAAGAAGCACCTTCGAGTTTTCAGCGACGAAGTCGAAATCAACAATTCTCGCGAATTGGCACGGTTCATTGAGCTCTCTGTGAGAAGGCATTTGAAGGGCTTTGGCGTCAAGCTCGTTTTTCGAGCAGACCGATTTGGAAGAGGCGGCGATCATACGCCCTTTTCACAAGAAGGCTTTTCGGCAGTGCGATTTATCGAAGTTCATGAGGAATACACCCGTCAGCACACGCCTGACGATCTGCCTAAGTTCATGGATTGGGCATATTTAGCAAACTCGACCCGAGCGAATCTGGCTGTTCTTTGCGAGCTTGCAAATGCAGGGGAAGCACCGACCGATGTGAAGATTGTAAGAGACCAATCGCATGACGGCTCCCTCACTTGGAAAGGGGTCGCAGGAACAAAGTACGTGGTCTATTGGCGATCCACAACGAGCCCAATTTGGGAGGGTACCGTTGCTGTTGGCGAAGCGAACAAGGCAACTGTCCCAAAGGTTAACAAGGACGATCATGTCTTTGCGGTTGGTGCTGTTGGTGGAGTTCCGGTTTCTGCCAATTAACTGAGACTAATGTCCTGCGCCGGGCTGGCCCGTTGAAACAACTACTGTTTTAGGCCGACGCCCCGCTTTGATCTCGACTGACTTTCTTCGGCGAAGTTCAAGCAGGTTAAGCGAACTTAAATGGGGTGCCTTTGCTGAGCTTCGAAATGCTTGGCGAAATACAGGCCACATAGGATCGATGTTATGGGAAAGATCGAAGACCATAACGCCTTGGGTTGCTCCGCAAGCGGCTTGCAATGCATTTCCTAGCCCTCGTGGATTTTGTGCAAATTGCTCCAAAGATATGCCTGCATAGGTCCATGTTGAGTCGTTGAAACCGCAGCCGTACGTGACCTGGAAGACAAGGTTCGCCAGTTCGCGGAGACCTTTGAGGACATTCATATTGAGCGTCAAGCGAAGTACGATGAAGTCACCGACGGCTCCGCGCTGGTCCAAGAACA
>JANNJE010000510.1:0-2348 GCA_031405735.1 Armatimonadota bacterium
GTGCGGGGCCGTCTTCGTGCGGGTTAGGCAAATCGCTGAGGATTACATCGAAATTTGAGCCCTGGTGCTCGGCGAGCCATGCCCGTGCGTCAGTATGCAAAAGCGTCGTCCGCGGGTCTTCAAAAGCGCCTTGATGCCATTCAGGCATGTGGACTTTCACCATGTCCACGAGCTCTTCGTCAATGTCCACCATCCACGCTTGCTCGACCGTGTTGTGCGTTAGCGCTTCGCGCAGGGTCGCCCCTTCCCCGCCGCCGCATACGACGACCCGCTTAGGGTTTGGATGAAGTGTCATGGCTGGCTGGCTCATGCATTCGTGAAAAACGTACTCATCTAGAATCGAGGTCTGAATGTTGTAATCGAGGAATAGAGACTTGCCAAACCGGGGCACTTCGACAATTTGGTAGGTCTGGTACTTCGTCTTGCCTTCCAGAATCATTTTCTCAACGCGGTATTGCCAAACGGCGGCACTCGTATGCGTTTCGTTGATAAACATTCCCGTTGCGCCAAGTTCGCTCATGAGGGGAGATTTTGGCACAAAAGTTCGATGGCTTGAATGGATTGAATAGGTGCTACGGGTATGCGTGGATGCGGTTTGAAGCCAATTCGAAGCGGAATGCGTAAAATGATTCTGTGAGTGCTTCCAGACGTACTAAAAAGCTCGAGTCGGCGCATCAATCGAAGGTGTTGAGCCATTGGTTGTTTGGGCTCTGTATTGGGTGCGTTGGTATTGGAATCTATGGATTGCTCATTTGGGAGAATGTAAATCCAGCTTTGGTTGGTCGAGGCAGATTGTCGGGTGCGAGCGTAGGATTCCCTGCCATTTCGCCTTACCTTTTTTGGGCCGGAATTTTGCTCTTCTTTGCAGCCTTATTGGTGGTGTGGCGAAGCAATCGTCTTGAATCCGATCTTTGGGACGAAGAAATCAACGACGAAATGTGAGCTGCCGATTCAAATTTCGAAACAATCTGAATGTAGCCACGGCAAACCAGACTGAACATCGAACTTCCCTCTCCCTGGAGCTTGCGAGAGGGAGAAGGGGCAGGGGGTGAGGGTTCCGAGATTCCCCTTTTTCCAGTTTCCCCGCTTGATGATTTTGCGAAACGGGAGGAAGGGGTTAGGGGATTGAGGGTTGCACGAACTTGAACCCATCTACCGGCGAGTTACCGATTTTAGTCTACGGCACATCAAGAAATGTCTGAATCAGCCCCTTTACACGATCAGCATCCGACCTTTTGTCAAAAGTTAGCAACGGAAAAGTATTGACAGATTTGGAATACTTTGCACAAACACTATACAAAGTTGCCCCTTCTCCTCTTGGAAGCACTTGAACATACACTTCCGTACCGGCGCTTCAAGTGTGAAACAAACCTTCTTGCAAAAGGAGAGTTCAACCGGGTCTCCTTCGAGAACAAAATCAAGTCCCGCACTTCGTCTAAAAAAGAAAATTCCTAATAATAGGCACCCGCTAAAGAGGAAGCAGAACGCGACCGCTCCTATGTTCCAACTGGGTCCACTATCCAAAAGGTCGTTCAAAGGTTGCTCCTTTCGAATCCAAAATCCCGCCCAAGCACTCATTCCTGCAATACCCAAACCGCACAGAATCTGATACAGCTTGAAACCATCCGAAAGCCGATAGCTCAGCCGCGTTGCCTCAACCTTTACAACAATATCTTCGAAATAGTGAAATGTCGCCACTTCTATGATTTTGGTTCAACTTCAACCTTGCGGCAGAGTTCATTGACGAAAAACGCTTCCTTTCGCGGAAACAAACATCGTGTTACTTCGCGGAATCTATGTTGGAGGGAACAATCTCATCAAAATGTCAGAACTGAAGGAAATTGCCTCTGAAATCGGCCTTGAAAACCCTTGTAATCTGCTACAATGCGGAAACCTGGTCGTCTAGTTCGAACCCGGAGGGGTCAAAGAATCTAGCCCCTTGTCTAAGACGTGGGGCAATATATGCGAAAAAAATCGGCACCGAAGGGGCTTGTTGAAAAACTCCAATATCAGACTCTGGCACCCCTTCAGGTTGCGAAAATGGGATGCCGATTGAACCGCAGTCTCGCGGATTCGACTCCGGTTAAATTCTTCGATCCCTTCGGGATCTAGTTTCAACAGTCCCCCGAAAGAGCATAAACCTAAATCACGATCCGCGATTGTCGCCATACGCAACCAGATTCAGAAACTCAAGTTCGCCAGACGACAAGTGGTTTTTTCTATCGAAGGGCGACAAAGGTCTTGAGTTGACCTCACTTTGGGGCTCGTACTCGTTTTCATACTGTCCAGAACTTAAAAGACACACGGGTGCGTCCTCATCCTTCGAACTCGGTAAAGATTCTGCATAC
>JANNJE010000511.1:0-6740 GCA_031405735.1 Armatimonadota bacterium
GAAAAGCGCGGTCAAGCCCGCGCACTCCCAAATCGGGGTTTCCGGTATCCTGCCTTGATGGGAAATCACCGCATTGTCGTAAAAGGCAGAACCGAGTTTTCTGCAGAAACCGGCACCAAATTGGCATATGAAATTGAACGCAAGGGAGTGGACATCAGCCACCGATGTGGCGGAAACGCCCGATGCACGACTTGCCGCGTGAAGTTCTACTCCGAAGAGCCTCCGATGAACCAGAAAGAGCACGATAGTTTGGAAGAAGATGGCGTGCTTGGCGAGTTTCGACTCAGTTGCCAAATCCCTATTGACCGAGATATGGAGATCGAAGTTTTGAAGCCAGTTTCCACTGCCGATTGGGACAATCCTGGCATTGACCTCGAACCTGAATTCGAAGCATAGCGTATCCTAACTGTTATGTTTTGGTTAGCAGGAATTGTTGTTTTAGCTGCAGGCGGTGGATTCGCGATCTACAACGGCCTAGTGACCCTACGAAATATGGTTCGCAATGCCTGGGCGGATGTGGACGTTCAGCTCAAAAGGCGGGCGGAGCTTATTCCAAATCTGGTCACATGCGTTAAGGGCTACGCCTCTCACGAGGAATCCGTGCTTACTGCCGTTGCTGAAGCCCGAACCCTCGCACTGTCACAATCTGGCGCAACCGCAAGCAAAGCCGATGCGGAGCAGAACTTGGGGCAAGCCGTCTTCAAGGTCCAGATGCTAGCCGAAGCCTATCCTGAACTTAAAGCTGGCGAGAATTTCCAAAGATTGCAAAACGAACTGACCGAAGTAGAAAGTACAATCGCGTCAGCAAGGCAGTATTACAACGCATGCGTTCGAGACTACAACACAAAGCGCGAGGCATTTCCAAACAGCTTCTTCTCTGGCGGATTCAAAGAAGAGATGTACTTTGAGCTTGAGGATTCTGCACAGGCGCAGGTTCCAATCGTAGGATCGGGTTAGATCGGATTATTCGATTTCCAAGTCATAATGATCCCCGAACGTTGCGGCTCGGGGATCAACTGAAGAACTAAGGGTTAGCGAAGTCACATTAGTAAAGCAACTTGCACCTTGCTACATCAACAGAAGCGTTCCAAGACAGAGCCGTCACACCTGTATCGTAGAACGAGATTCTAATCACGATATGGTTAGAATCATCAATGTACTGTTCCGGATCGCCCTTCATGGAAATGTGCAGCAAGCGATCTGATGTTGTTGCAGCTCGTGAATCCACCTCCTCAAATTCAGCAGAATAGATGTTGTAGATTTCGACTTTTTGGGTCACGCCTGTAACATTCACATTTGTCTCAACTTCAAGGCAGAATTGCGTCAAGGACATAGAGACAGTCCCAGGTACAATCAGCGCAATCTTCGGGTTTGAGGAAGTTTCCGTATCCGCGTCAATCTGCAATCGGTTATTGTCGCTGGTACCCAAAGAAGCTAGGTTGCCTCCTAAGTGCGATCCGACTTCTATTTCGTACCAACTCGCGCTCCACTGCGAAGTTTCTGCGCGTAAAGCAAAGAGCCTATGTACGAATCCTGCACGTTTGATGGATCATGCATGCCTTCGACCAGAACTTGCCCCGCACAAAAGACCGTAACGGCATTTCCGTGACATTCAGATTGTACGCTAACGTCAGGGAAGATATCGAGAAACGGTGGCGTTGGCGTGCTTCCGTCCTTGCTATACCTGGTTGTTACGTATGCAACAGTCGAGGAGCTGCACCCGCAGTATTGCCATTCCCTGTGATGTAAACGTTCGTACCAGCTAGCCAAATGTCTTTAGCAGTTGAATTGGACGGATTGCTGTCGAACACACGAACGCCAGCGCCGTGCGTGCCGTCTGTGGCCCACGTCGTTGAATAGTCGCCGTCGCCTTCTTCGAGCTTGACAGTCAAAAAGCTGTTGCCGACACGTCCCGTCGCATAAACGAATCCATCGCCATAGGTTACGGCTACAGATTCCGAATCGGTAGTCGCATAAACTTTGGTCCAAACACGGGCTGGGTCATTATTGTAACGAAACAAAGCAACGGCGAACCTATCGTCATTTGAGAACGGCTGAACTGATCCAGCAACCGCAAAGCGGGCCAATTCCGTGTATGTAACGTCGTACGCGATGTCGTGAAAGCCACCGTAATCGTAGGCTTCTTCAACAGTAAGCGTGCTCCCGCCTGTATACAAGAGGAAGAGCATATTGCTGTCGTCTTCATCAACTTGAACCTTCCCGCAAACTGCAACCCTGTTTGCAGCGTCGGTTGCGATTCCGTTGAGGTATACGTTCTTTGTACTGGAGCCGTAGACTTCCGGCCAACCGGATTTGATGTCGCCGTCGGGTTCGAACACGATTGTTAGCCCGTAAGACCTCGAACTAACGAGATAGTCTCCACAAATGAGCAGGTTGCCGCTTACGTCAATCGCCATGTCGCGGGCAAAGTCGTTCTGCGAGCCTGAAGTGTTGTAGCGGGCGGCACCGTTGTGGAAGATTCCGCCGCTTGCCGGCCAGATACGTGTGCCGTCAGCGGGATTGAATGCTTTGACGGCAAAGTCATAGCCAGTTCCACTTCCTTGCGAATACCCGCTTACGTAAGGGATTCCATCTTTGCTTAGGACAAGTCCTGTCACAACATCCTCCCCATTGCCAGGCCCGTCATAGAATACTGACCACTGGAGAACGAACGCATCTCCTTCAGCGTCTAACCTGTACTTGAGAAGAACGAAGTCATTGCCGTGACTATCTGATAGCCCAGTTCCTGCAACATAGATGTTGCCTTCACGATCTGCTAGAATCTTGCTCCCAACATTCGTGTTGCCTTCGTAGTCGAAGTCGTCGTAGTCAGTCTGACCCTGGCAAATTGCCACCGAAGCTCCAAGGATAAGTCCGACCAATAACGACCGGTATTTGAGTGTCGACATTATTAATACCTCCTTGGTATTAATTTGTTGCCAATGCCTCAACCATCTTGCCTATTCGGCAAGTTGAATACAGCCACCCAAACTATTGACAATTCTTATTTTCGCCGCTTCTTGGGAATGAGCATGCAAAACGAACCGAGCCCAAAGGTCATCATTTGGCTTGGCTCTGGTACGATAGCGACCAGTTGAAAACCGTTAATGTACGAAGGATGAATGCCTTCCTGGATTCGTACCGAGAGTTCTCCATTGGTAACCATGACTTCGTGAATGCAATGCGTTATTCCGAGTACGAATTGGTTGACAGGCATCGTCCAGTAACTGTCTGAATTGGAATAGTGGCACCTAGCACGGTAACAGTTGTAGTATTAATTGTGCCGCTCGGAGAAACAGCAAAGGAATATAGTTGGTATTGGCCATTGGCGAGGCCGGAAAAAGTCCAGGTGTCGTCGCCACCATCTCTCCCATCGCTCATCAAAAGTCTAAAGTCGCCGGACAGGTTGGGATTGTTGAATCCGGTGCCTGATCCCCCGTTTGGGCTGGCAAACGAGACGCTAGTTGTCGTACCGGACAAATCTCTTAAGAAGAAGTCGGGAGCGCCCCCGCTAGTGGCATTCCAAAATCCAGGTTGGTTTGCAGCCGCGCCGAACGACGAGGAAGGCACTCCACCGCCACCTTCTGGCGGGGCAAATGGATTGTCAAAGTCCAGGTTGAAAGATTGCCCCGAAGCAAGTCCACAATAGCAAGAGCTTGCAGCTAGCGCCGCAATTGACTTAATTCCAAAGTTTGTACAGTTCATGGACTAAATCTCTTTAATTCCTATATACATCATACAGAACAATTATCAGATATGTGCAAGAATTCTACTGGTAAATGTACTGGTTCATTTCATCAGGTTAGAATCGCCCGATTCATTTGAAGCCGTAGTGCCTCTAAAGCCACCTCAAGAAAAATACGCCATAATTGAGCCTGCGCGGAGTGGTGTCCGAGTGGTCGAAGGAGCGCGACTGGAAATCGCGTATAGGGCAACCTATCGTGGGTTCGAATCCCACCTACTCCGCCATGATTCTCCTTTGATTCGACCACAGGAAGCTCCTCGCGATGTTGAAACCAACTTCAGAAGAAATCGTACAAAGGGACACCATATTTTCGAGAGTCATTGAGGCAATCCGGACTGAGGTGACGATCAAACTCCCTCCATTTGATTCTGTAACATCTCAATCGTCTGATTCTGCGTTACTTTCAACCGTAAACGAGCCGAATCCGTTTTGCGGTTTTGTCGGCGATTTTGCATACCAATTTGAAGGAGAGGAAGACCTTTTGCATTTGTTTATTGTCCGAAAGGACGGCAAGGAAATTTCAGTTGAAGATGCTCAGAGAGTAGTGGCTTTTGCACTCCCAAATGTTCCGTCAGCCTTCTTTTTTGTTAAGCCTGGCGTGTTTTCCCAACACTTTTACATCGGGCATGATTTTTTGTTAGAGTACTGCGTAAGTTAGTCCTCATTTCATCTGGCATCCCTTCAGGATGCGAAAGCCTTGCGAATTCGTCCCTGGGGTCTCTCAAGTTCGACCCCAGGCTATTCTGCTTTGACTCCTTCGGAATCATTTCAAGACCCGATCCCGGAGGGATCACATCCAAATAGCCCGGAGTCGAATTCGTGAGACTCCAGGTTCAAATAACATCCAAATCCTGCACCCTGAAGGGGTGCCAGAAATCAAACTCCAACACTGTGGTTGATGAACAGATGCAACCGCCCATTACATTTCGCGCCGATAATTCAAGGCGCTAAGAAGGGTTGCTGAATCCGCATAATCCAACTCGCCGCCAACGGGCATTCCATGCGCTAGCCGGGTCACTTTGATTTCGAGAGGCTTGAGAACCTTAGCCAAATACAATGCTGTGGCGTCGCCCTCAATCGTGGGATTTGTTGCCAAAATCACTTCCGTTACGCCATCGAGTCTAGCCAATAATTCTCGCACTCGCAACTGCTCCGGCCCGATGCCATCCATCGGATTCAACAGCCCGTGAAGGACGTGGTACAGGCCCTTGTATTCGTGGATTCTCTCCATTGCCGTGATGTCTCTCGGCTCCGCGACAATGCACAGTTGGCTACGATTTCGGCGGGGATCTTTGCAGATTTCGCAAACGTCGTGTTCCGAAAAACTCTGGCAAATCGAGCAAAAGCGAAGTTTTTGCTTTGCTACAACGATGGAATTGGCAAGCCGATCTGTTTGCTCTACCGGAACGCGAAGCAAGTGATATGCGAGCCTCTGCGCCGATTTTGGACCGACACCCGGCAATCGCTCGAGTTCGGCAATTAAATCGCCCAGCGGCTTAGGAAGAAGCATTAACTCGTGATGCCCGGAATGTTAGGGAGGTTGGGCATGATCTCGTTCATCTTGTCTGTCCGAAGCTCTGTCGCTCGGTCGTATCCATCGCGAATCACGCTTGAAATCAAATCTTCGAGCATTTCCACATCCTTCGGATCAACGATGGAAGGATCAATTGTCAGCTTTTGAAGCTCGCCCTTTCCGTTGAAAGTTGCTTTCACCGGCCCTTTGTCAACGACGATCTTTTCTGCTGCAAGCTCACTATCAAGATTTTGAGCCCTCGCCATAGCGCCTTTCATCTGGCCTATCGCCCCGCCAAATCCTTGCCCGCCGAATCCCTTTGGTAATTTCATGATTCAAATTCTCCGGATGTTCCCTTTGCAACGGTTTCGCTTACCTGGTCGTGCAACGACTTTCCTGTCAAGGGCAATTCTACCGCCGCAGGTTCCTCTTCGGCTTTGCCATTTGCTTCAAACAAAAAGACTAATTTCCAATCATTTCCGCCTGCGGCACGAAGTGCCTCCAGAATTGCTGCCCGCTTTTGAGGCGCTGTAGGGCTAACAACTACGTAGTCGTGCTCGATACGGCGTTCAAACGAAACAGTCAGCACGTTATCTGCGAATGACACTACTTTTGTGCTCTGAAGTTTTGCGCAAAGTGTCTTGGAAGTCGTTTCCACACTCTTGACCGCAGCACGCCAAATTCGTGCTGGCTCTCTTAACTCTTCTGGTAATTCGTTTGGAAGTTCTGTCTCGACTGCAATCTCGGCTGGCGTTTCCACAACTGCTGCTGCAGGCCGGACTTGCGGTTCGACCACTGGTTTCGACGCTCCGTTTGATGGCTGAGGCCGCACTTCCTTGGGAGGTTGCGTTTCTGCGACAACTGGCCTTGCTTCTCGCTTTGGCTCTGCAATAGCAACGGGCTGATTCAGCTTCTTAGCGATCCGAATGAGTTCTGATTCCAGCCAAAGCCTTGGCAATGTGACTTCCCGGATCGCGCGAAGACTTGTTGCGATTTCGGCTCGAATTTCTAGAAGCGCATCAACGCCTATCCGCATTGCAGCCTCATGAACGGTCGCGTTTTGCTGGGCGTCGAAACCCGTTTCCATTCCGTATGCGGCTCTCATCAGGTCGGCTATGCGCCAAAGAATGGATTCGACAATGACCTTTGGGTCGCGTCCTTGCTGGTAGGCATCGTGAAGAACCTGCAAGAGATTTGGGATGTCGGCAGTTCGCAATGACACCAGAACTTGGTCAATCCGATCGTCAGAGACCATTCCTAGCTGGTCGTACACTTCTTGGAGCGTCACGGTGCCTTCCGTAGTTAGCAAAGCCTGTTCTAAGAACGTTAAGGCATCTCGATAGCCACCGTCTGCCAAACGAGCAATGACCTGTATTGCGGCGGGATCAATTTGCGCGTTTTCACTTGTTGCCACAAATTGAAGTCGGGAAGCAAGATCAGATACGCTTCCGCGGTGAAACTCATACTTTTGGCAACGGCTGC
>JANNJE010000512.1:0-4985 GCA_031405735.1 Armatimonadota bacterium
CGCACCTACGATATCTGGTCGGGCTTCTGGCCGAAGGCGCCGAGCAGTCCGATGGCGGACGGCCTCAATGCGGCAACAAAATATATCGCTACCCACCGTCCGGGAAGTCTTGAATGGGCCTTTGCCAAGAGGCCGCGCGTAACCTACGTGTGAAAGTCGAATGTCGCCTGTAAAATCAAAAGTTTCTAATCGCAGGTCATTCAGCGGTCCAGTGACAACAGTCTTTGTGTCTGGAAATGATCGGCTCGCAACTGCCGCTATTGGCTGGCTCACATAACCGAGGCCAGCCGGATTGTAATGCGTGGATAATGTATCGGCTGAAGAACCATAGAGGGAGCCTCCGGCACCGAATGCCCGGCCACCGGCATCAAACGAAGTGAGTAAATCCGGGACTTGTGCGCAGGCTGATCCCGCGACAATCGCCATTCCAATGCTAAAGAGCTTCCGTGCAACTAACATATTTTCTCCGTAATTCTACCGGTACCGAACGAGAACTTCTTGGGAGACCCCAGTATTTCCAGCTTTGTCAATGATCGTAACAATGATCTTGAATTCTTTTGGAAATCCATTTCTCCAGCGAAGGCGTCCTGTCCATCGGTTTGTCGTTCCATTGATATTTCTAAAAGTTCGAAGGGAAATGCGGCCAATATAGGTTCCACCAGTTGTTCGGGCTACAACATCAATGCCTGAAACATCAACTGAGTTTGCTGCTCCATCAAGGATGTCTATTGCAACCGAAACATCGGCTCGCGCCGCCAAACGAATATCAGTACGAGGTTGCAGGATGATCGCGGTGGGATTGATTCTGTCCACGATAACGTCAAAACTTCGAATTTCCTCGTTGTCGGCTAAATCTCTTAGCCGAATATTGATCGTCTTGGCTCCATCAAATTCTATTCCAGAAGTATCCCAAAGCACTGTGAATTCATCGTTGATGAGTACCGTACCCGTATTATTCGGAATGTCCTGCCCGCCAACTTGCACACGATAATCCTTAAAATTGGGCTCCAAGACTTCCACTCGAATTGCGACGATCCCTCTGACGAAAGTATTCGTGATTGGATTGAACTGCAAAAATTTCGGTTTGGTTACATCCAGAATGACATTGACTGTAACTGGAGTGTAAATGTGTCCGGGTTCCGTTGCAGTAACGACGATCGCATAACTCCCTTCCGGCACTCCTTGGCTAAAGTTCAGCGTGAGTGTTCCGTTAATAGGGTTCACGCCGTCTGGAGTGAAATCATCGCTAACTGTAAATTGGACGCCACCTGGACCAGTCGCTATTGCTTCCACGTGGACTTCAATTGTTGCCCCTGTAATGTTGAACCTGATTGTATTGGTCAAACCAATAAATGAATCTTCAGTTGGCGATGTAACTGTTAATGTCTGCGCCATTGAAACGACAGTGAGAGAAGCCAAAAGCCCGAATAGGCAAAAAATCTTGCGCATCATTGTGTCCTCGTATTTTCCTTTACGTTCGCTCGAATCTATATTGTAGGGTATTTGACTACCTTACGTCAACAGCGTGTCCAGTTTGTACCCGATACCCTTTGTTTGACTCCAACTTACCAGCCGCGTTCACTTTTACAGCAAATTCACTATGTTACAGCTAGGATTCAACCTAATCAGACGAACTTATTGGTCAGATTGATGCGAAACTGCCCAAAAACTTGATTGAAACCACTTAATTTAGAAACTGACCCTGTTGCAATCGCTCGGATAATCCCGATAATCAATCTGGAGAAAGAATTGAGAAAGAAGTATTGACCATTCTCGTACATAAGCTGTCACATGGACGGAAAGTTCCCATTTGCTTTTTCTCCCAATTGAAACCGGTGCAACAGCCCAAATCTAAGGGGAAAATGCTTCATAGGCTCGATTTTGCAACACAGGCTCCTGAATTCGGTGCGAGATTTCGATTCAACACTAGGTTCACAAGCACTTTGAATTTGGCAGACCAGGCGATCCCACAACTTGACTACACGAACATCTCGAAAGGCAAGGAGAGTTGCTGACGTGTCCTTTAATGATCCAGAATTGATTAGTATTCGAGCAAAAATTGCTCGGGCGATTCAAGAGTTGCCTGCGCTTCCTATTGTCGTTACAAAGGTTCTCGAAGAAACACAACGAGAAACGGTTTCTGCGACCGAGATTGAGCGCCTTATAGGTTCAGATCCAGCAATCGCAACCAAGACGCTTCGGATTGTCAATTCGGCATATTACGGTATGTCAAAGCAAATTGGAAGTTTGAGCCAGGCTGTTGTGATCCTTGGTGTTCAGCAACTAAGAAACTTAGTTTTGAGCGTTGGCGCAATGTCAATGTTCAAAGCGCAAACCGTTTCGGTCAAAGAAGCTCATCATAAATTTTGGCTGCATTCAATTGCTTCAGCTTCGGCAGGGTTGACCTTGGCCAGAAAAAAATGCCTTCCATCGCACGAGCAAGAGGTCGCATTTGTTGGCGGACTCCTTCATGATATTGGACGATTGTTTCTCTTTACAAATTTTACAGACACATATCTAGAAGTTGATCGCAGATATCGAGAAGGCGAAGACCTGGAAGTTCTTGAAATGAGAGTGCTAGGACTGACACATGCACAGGTTGGGCAGGTTTTGGCGCGAATTTGGCATTTCCCAGACCCTCTAGCGGAATTGATGGGATCGCACAGCGGGCCGTTCGACTCTGAAACTGACACACTCTTGCTAACTATGCACGTTGCTCATCTCCTTGCTGATCAGGTTTTGTTCAATCCCGACGCACTTCAAAGGCTTGATCCCTTTGCCGCAGAATGGCTCAATGGATTTGACGAAGAAGTACTGCAAATTCAAAATGAAGTTGAGGCAAGGGTTTGCTCCTTCGAGAAAATTTACGGATTGCTGGCCGCATAGCGAGCAATTTCTTTAGGTAGAGAGTTAGGTGATTACAGCCGATAACTACATTGGAGAGTAGGCAAATCATGGGCCTTGGATCAAGCTTAAGCGGTGTAACATTTTCAGGAATCGGCAGCGGAATTGACACAGAGTCAATTATTTCGCGCTTGATGGCACTTGAGCAGATTCCAATCAATCGTCTTCAGGTTCAAAGGCAACAGCTCGAAGGAAGAAAAGCAGCTTTGGCTGCCTTTCGAGAACGAGTTGCAGCTGTATCGTCGGCCGGTGCGGCACTCAACTCGGCATCGGCTTTCAATCCAGTCTCGGCATCTTCGTCAAATACAGCCACCGCAACGGTAAGCGCAAGTTCGGGCGCGGTTTCTGGAACTTATAACTTAGCGGTTTCCAAACTCGCTCAATCGCACAAAATCGCAAGTTCAGCACAAGCCGATTTGACGACTGCTCTAAATATGACGGGCCGAGTAATGCTGAACGGCAGAATGGTTTCGATTGAAGCGACTGATACATTAACATCCGTTGCACAAAAAATCAATAGCTCTCAGTCTGGAGTGACTGCAAGTATTATCAACGGCGGGGCAGGACAAGCATACTTAACGCTTTCGTCGTCTACTTCGGGTGCAAATGGGAAGATTCAAATTTCCGACCTTTCAGGAACAGTCGCATCTTCTTTAGGCTTAACAACGGGTGCAGCTTCCATCCGCGAAGCGGTGACAAACGGTGCAGCGAGTAGCACATTCTCTGCTTCAACTACCGCAATAGGAACTCTGTTGGGCGTGACTGATTTGGCAGCAACCACAGTCAACATTAACGGTAACGACATATCTTTGAATCTGCAAACTCAATCGCTTCAAGACATTGCGAACACCATTTCTGCTTCTGCGGCTGGAGTGACTGCGAGTGTAAAGTCGGTCACGGCAAACGGGACAACTCGGCATAGAATCGAAATTGTAGGGAATACTGGCACGCCGACTTTTGTTGACCCAAATGGAACGCTTGAGTCATTAGGAATCCTCCAAAAGGGATTCGGCAGTCAGCTTCTTGCTGCGCAAAACGCTGCATTTACAATTGATGGAATGAACTTTTCTAATGCGTCGAATACAGTGACAACCGTGATTCCTGGAGTCACCCTGACTCTTCTCAAGGCGAACGAAACGACTCCTGAAACCTCAACGATCAACCTGAGCCAAGACAATACGGCAGTTAAGACAAAGATCAAAGATTTCATGGTCACTTATAACAATTTGGTAGATTTCGTTAAAGCAAATTCTGCGTTCGACAAGGAGAATTTTGATTCAGGACTTCTCTTTGGAGATTCGACAGTTCAATCCGTGGAATCGGCATTGTCACAGACGATGTTCAATACTGTACAAGGACTGGCAACTTCCTACTCGAACATTGGGCAGCTTGGTTTCACATTTGATTCGGACAGCAAGCTGAAACTGGATGAAACAATTCTTGATACGGTATTGAACACAAATCCAGAAGCTGTAGGCAACGTGTTTCGAACTACTGGAAATGGCTCGACCGAATCGCTGCAATTTGTTTCAAGTACAACGAAGACAAAGATAACGGGCAGCGGAAGTTATTCTGTGAATATCTCGCAACTTGCGAGCAAAGGCTATCACGTGGCTGCAATAGCCCAAACAAGTGTAAATGCAACTGTTGAAACACTTACGTTCAATGGTGCCCTTCTCGGCAATACGGCATATGGCTTGACAGTTCCTGCCGGAAATTCTCTGCAAGCAACTATTGACTTGATTAACAACGATTCGAAGCTAAAGGACGTTGTGGTCGCAACCAATGACGGTGGATTGCTGAAAGTTGAAGCAAGAAAATTTGGGACGAACGGAAATTTCACCGTCTGGTCGAACCTCGATGCTGCTGCGGACAACTCTGGAATCGGAAAAGTAGACGGCGTTATTGGATCGCCAGTTCACTTCACAGGGCTGGATGTTGCTGGGACGATCAACGGTGAGACAGCTACGGGAAGTGGTCAATTTCTAACTGGCAGCGTTGGGAACACGAACACTGAGGGACTCCAAATTCTTTACACGGGCGCCACAACTGGCAACTCCACCAGCGGTCGTGTGTCGAAT
>JANNJE010000513.1:0-11715 GCA_031405735.1 Armatimonadota bacterium
GGCTCAGCGTGAGTTCGTTCTTCATAGATTTGTGAACGATTTCGCCTATCACAAATACACTCGCCCCGAAGCGTACAAATTGATTGATTCTTTCAAGCATGGCAGCCGCGAAGAGACGTTTGGCGAGGAGTTTGCGGTTGTCAACAGCTTCGTCCGCAAGGAAATGGAAAAGCATTTGCAAAAGTTCTTTGCCGACCAGTTTATGGGAAAGAAATTTTTTGCGGGTTCTCAGCAGTTCGAGTTCACAGGACTGAATTCTGTGAAAATTGCTCTCCCTTGGCCACGAGCGTATGAGGTTAGGCTAGAGTTTCGTATGGTCGTGAGTGCAGTTACGGATTGACAAGAGAATGCATGGCAGGAATTGATGATTTGGCAAATTCGAATGCTCGGCAGATTTGAGGTTCTTGCCGCAGGTACAAGTCCGGTCTCGTTTCGTTCTCGCAAAGTCGGATCACTGCTTGCTTTCTTGGCATTGAATCGTGGGAGAGAAATTGCCAACTACACTTTGAACGAGCTGTTTTGGCCCGATTCTGACGGCGATAAGCAAGCCCAGAGCTTTCGTAGAGCCATTGCCGACCTGAGAGATGTGCTTGAAACTGATTCAAATCGAGGAACGATCGTTCAAACCGAAAGGGGCAAGACGATGCTTGATCCTGGGTCATTTGAAACGGATGCCGAACGATTCGAATCGCTATTGACTGAGCGCAAAGATGGTAACGATCCCGATATCCGAACTGCAGAAGCCATAGCCTTGTATGGCGGCCCGCTTCTGGTTTCAATTGACGATGATTGGGTTTATGCATACCGGAGGCAATACGAGGAGATGTATTGCAAGGGTGTCGAAATGCTATGCAGCAGCTTGATCGAACGCAGACTCGCCGCAGATGCGACAAGAATTGCCAACTCCGCAATTATTGTCGCGCCAATGCGAGAAGACCTTTACGTTTGCGCGATTCGCGGTTACACCGCACAAGACAACAAATCAATGGCGATCATGCAATACGAGGCGTTGGAGACGATGCTTGACGACAATTTTGGGCAGACTCCTTCGGATCTTGCGCATTTGGCATTGGAAGAAACTTCGGCCAAAGCTTCGGTCGTCGAAAAGCAACCTGCGCAGAATAATCACGCTGAAGAATCGTATGGCGGAGCGATTTCGGCGGAGTCAAGTTTCTATGTTGAGCGAATCGCCGATAGCACGGTTCGACAAGCGCTTGGCGACGGTGAGCCGGTTATTCTCGTTTTTGGACCTCGACAAACAGGCAAGACTTCCCTGCTGGCCCGTTCTGCAAACCTAATCAGGCAGCAAGGATCGAAGGTGGTAGTCACCGATTTTCAATCCTTAAGCAAGTATGAAGTCGAGCGTGTCACCTCCCTCTATAGAGCATTAGTGCATAACTTTGCGAGCCAGCTTGGGCTAGCTTATGAACCTACTTGGAACGAGTGGATCGGTCCAAATTCGAACCTCGACGCGATGATCGAATCGCTCCTGAAGCAAGTTGATGGGCCTGTGTGCTGGGCGATGGATGAAGTTGACCGTTTATTTGGGACCGATTATGCGGATGACTTTTTTGGGCTTGTGAGGAGTTGGCACAACCGAAGGGCACTTGACCCGGATGGGCCATGGAAGAAGTTGAGTCTCCTAATCAGCTATGCAACCGAAGCCCATTTGTTTATCACCGATCTGAATCAATCTCCGTTCAATGTCGGAGTTCGGGTGAGTTTGCGAGATTTTTCAGAAGAAGAAGTTGTTGAACTGGCATCTCGATATGACCTGAGCGATTCGTCAGCTTCCAAGGTGGTTTTCGAAATTGCAAAGGGGCATCCATTTCTCACCCGAAAGGCATTTACGTATTTGCAAAGGGGAGGAACAATTCGCGGACTTCGCGATTCAGCACATAGCGTAGATGGGCCGTTCGGAGAGCACTTGCGGCATCTCCAGCATGTGATCACACGCGATTCAGAAATCACCGAAGCGATCAATGCCCTGCTCGGTGGACAGCCGATTGAGCAAAGCGAAATCCGCTATCGGCTGTGGACTGCAGGCGTCCTTGCTGGTAACAGCAAGGACGACTGCAATTTCCGCGTTCCGGCGTACGAGGCTTACTTGCGGGCTACTTTAGGTTGATCCTTCCAGGGGAGAGAGTTCCATATCTCCACATTGCCGTCCCTGTATCTCGATACGATTTTTGTACCGTCTTTATTGAACATATGCCATAGTCCAAATCCTGCGTCTTTGCCCTCCTTGGGGGAAATAGACATTAGTTCCGTGCCGGTTCTTGTATCCCAGATAGTGCAGATGTTTTCGTTTCCATAAGTGATGATGCGTTCACCGTCGGGAGAGAAATTTGCGTCGCGGAAGTCGATGCCATTATCAAGATGTCGGATCAACTTTCTTGATTGAAGATTCCACAAATAGACATCACCGCTTCGAGTATGCCCTGCCAAATACTTCCCGTCCTCGGAAAACTTGATTCCCCAAATGATCTCACCAGAGTAATCAATTTTGCCAATCTTCTTGCCAGACACAGTGTCATATAGCAACATCTCAGCGTCCTCATCTCCCCCTTTCTCGGCAACAGACACAATCAGGGTTTCATTGTCTGGGGAAAGAGTAAGGTCCATGATCGTTCGTTGCGTCTTAATGCGCCTTATCTCTTTGCCGTTGACCGCATTGAAGATTATCGCTTCCTTTAACCTCCACGAACCGAAAGCAATGTATTTCAGCACACGGCCAACGCTGAAAATCAGATTTGGTGCATTCGGTTGAGTAATCTGGCCAACGATCTTTAGGGACGCGGTGTCAACAATTGCATAACGTCGATATTCATCAACCTTCTCCTGCAGTCTGGAATCTTGTTCTTTTGAAGGGATCGAGACAAGGACACGAGTACCCCCTGGAAGCAATAAGTTGGGAAAATACACTTCTCCGCCGGGAAACAGCTTAGCGGAACGAATCTCCTCCAGTGTCGTTGGATCAAGCGTTCGAATTGTGCCGTCGGATTTACCAACAATGACAAAGGGCGTGGCCCTTGACATTTGCATTCTGCACT
The DNA here is from genome assembly GCA_031405735.1 of Armatimonadota bacterium. GTDB lineage: Bacteria > Armatimonadota > Fimbriimonadia > Fimbriimonadales > Fimbriimonadaceae > JANNJE01. The sequence continues at coordinate 3,054 of JANNJE010000513.1, forward strand.
CGCCAAGCTCTTTCACAATCGTCTTGCCTGTGCTAACGTTTCGGCTAGATAGCTTGCCCGCCAGCGTAAACCAGAGGAATTCCTTACCACTCTTGCTAAAGGCAGCTTGAATAGCCATCGCGCCATCAATCGCCTCCACTGCCCTCTCGGTCTCTACTGGCCAGATTTTGAGATGTCCGAACGTATCAATGCCTGCAATCTGCTTTCCGTCAGATGTAAAAGAGACAGACATCACATATCGTGGGAAAGCGAGGATCGTTCTCATCAAATCTCCAGTTTTTGTATCAAAGATGCGGACGATTCCATCTTCGGAGCCTGTCGCGAAGAGAGAACTGTCTGGCGAAAAACTGCCCGCTCTCATAGTTCGCGGATGATCTGGAAATGTGCTGACAATCTGCAAATCAGATGTCCTCCTGACAACGCATTTGTTTGGAGTGGGCTGAACAAAAAGGGTTCCCTCTTTGTTCAACCAAATAAGTCCGTTCAGCGTATTTCGTTCCTTATCAGTTTCTGGGAATTCCAATTTTTGCAATGTATTTGATTCCCGATTCAAAATCCGAAATTCGACTTGCCCGTCAGCACTTGTGAGACGGAGAAGTGCGTTTCCGTTCGGCAAAAAATCTGCAGCGACAATAGATGACGGGCCTTCAAAAGATGAAACAATACGATCGTTATCAATGGACCTGAATTCGTACCTGTAGGTTGCACCTTCATTTTTGCTCTTTTCAGACAAATAGACTCTATTTTTTGGGTCAACCGCCTTAATAACTAAGTTACGATCTGCCGGAACAAGGACCCGATTTGATTTCGCATCGTGAATTCCAAGCCTTTCACGTGTCGTGTACCACCAAAGTCGAATTCCATCCTTACGGCCATAAGAATAGTGGTATGGCCCTGCCGTATCAAACAGGTCAATTCGAGCTTGCTCTTCTGCAGTAACGGTATTAGAGAACGACATCAATTTCTTTGGTGTTGAGTGCCCGATTTCATAAAGTGCATCCGGAGTTGCCACGTTCAGCTTGCCATCGTCTCCCATTTCGAGGTGAGATCTCAATCCAAACATGGTCTCGTAATCTGGCTCTCCTATTAAAAGGCGGGTGTAGCCCCACTCCCAATTGCGAAACTTCGAGCCGCTGATTGACTCAGAGAATGCCGTTGCTCGACGAGCATCTCCGGCTGAAGCACTCGCAAAGACTGTTCCCATTACCGCATTGTACGATTGACGATCCAGTTCTTCTGTTCTAGCGTTCAGCAATCCAATTGTGTTCTTACGCTCGCCCGAAATTCGGCTGATCTCGCCAGACTTCACTTCCAACTCTGCCAGTGCCTCCCGGCGTTCCTCCGAGGTCAGCTTCAAGTGTTCATTGCTTTTGCCAAGAGAAGTAAGAGCCACTTCCCTCTCGTTCGAAAGTCGCTTCAATTCCAAGTTCCGCTTTTCCAAATCGGTCAGGGCAACTTTTCGGTCTGAGGAAACTCGAGTGAGGTCCTTTGTTGTCTTCCCAAGTGTTACTAGCGCCTTTTCCCGCTCTTTTGAAATCTTGAGGATCCCAACCGCAGCAGAAGAAATTGCAAGCACGACAACTCCAGCAACGGCAGCCGTTCTCAGAATCGCCAATCTCGCTGCTCCGCGCTGCCTTCTCAGTTCTGCATTCGGAAGGCTCTGTCGGCGCCACCCTTCATCAAAAACCGTTCGATACACCCGATTGCGCACGCGCAAACTGCCGTGGTCTTCGTTTCCGACGCCCGCCAAACGAAGAGAAACTACTACCGGGTTTTCTTCCGTTGCTTCTACTCCCTTTCCTCTGAGAAGCCTTCCGTATAGGTCCAGAACCTGAGTCTTTCTTTCATCAGGCGACATTCCGGGAACGTCAGGGTCCAGAATTCTACGCTCCACGTCTGCAAAATTGGGTTCGCGATGCCGTGCTTCGGGCGTAAAGAACAATTCCTTCACCAAATGATCAACGTCAGTTGCAGCTCTGATCTCAGGTTTAGAAGAAATGTGACTACAAAGTAGCTGTGTGAGATACGGATGCCCGTTCACCCAATGGTGAACTCGCTGGTTGAGCAATTCGCCATTCCGACCCCAATTTGCCAGAGCAATGGCAAAGGGTGCTGTCTCTGCCAGGGTGAAATCTGAAAGTTCGATTTTTGAACCAATGTTGAACGGAGTGATTTCTGGGTTTCGAATGAGCTGGCCAGGCGTCGCAACGCCTACCAAACAGAATGTGAGCCGCTCAAATCCTTGCTCCTCAGACCTTCTGTTGAAGCAATCACGAATACCCGCAAAGAACTCGTCTGTAGAAAAAGAAAGTGCGCGAACAAAATCAACTTCATCCACAAAAGTGACAACTTTGCCTCTTTTGTTTGAAAGCACAACTTCTGAAATCGCTCCGATCCATCTAGCCAACGGGCCTACGGCCTGATGCGTTTCCCAATAGGCAAAAAGCTCATCGTTCAGGTTCAATTCGTTGCCAATTCCCGCCAAAAGTCCGGCATACCACTGCTCTGCAGACACATTTGCGCCAATGCGTTGAAGGTCAAGCTTTACTGTATCAATTCCCTGAGCATGGAGTTTTACAATTGTTCGAGCAATGAGCGAAGACTTGCCTTTTTGCCTTGAATCCAGCAAATAAACATATTCTCCGGCAAGAAGAGCCTCCATCAGTTGTTCATCGGCAGCCCGCGAAAGGTAGCTTGGCGCACTTGGCTCCATGGTTCCTCCGGGCTTAAAGAATGGCGTTTGGCGTTCCATGCGCCTATCATACACATCGAAACGTGACGGATTTGTTCACAGTCTTGTCACAACTGAAGCCCTATCCTGTTTTCAATGGCTCAATGCCATGGGGGAAACAAAAATGAAAAGAACACTATATGCCTTGTTTGCAGCGGCGACTGTCGCTTTAACCATCGGCGCTGCGCCTGCTCCATTTGCAGGAAACGAGTCCGCAACTGGGGATTACATTCGTTCGAACGGATCGCACATGATCATAAATGCAATCAAGCACAAAAACGGGACAACGACGGGTGCTATGTGGTTTCAGTCCACTAGCGGCCAAATCATCATCGTTGCGGTGAACGGCTTGACCGTGAGCGGTAATACAGCCTATATCCGCGGAATCGTCACTTATGCAAATCCTAATCCATCGCTTGTAGGATTTACTTCATTCCACAAAGTAGTTGATAACGGAGAAGGTACAAATGAACCTACGGACACAGCGTCATTCTTTAACGACTATGCGGTGCCGCCTGCCGATCCGACCGCTGCATTGGCTCTGAACTTCCCAATTCGTGAGGGCAACATCCAAGTGAGTGGGAATTAGGCTGATTTTGTTTGGGGGTAGATTTGTTCGGGTTTTGTATGATTCATCCGTCGCAGATCCAAACCCCCGAACAAGCCCGAACAAACCCTTACAAACCCGAACAAAAAACGTGACGAGATTGGTCACAAGCCTGTCACACTTGCTAAGTAACTATATCTTGGTAACCGCAAATCGAGAAAGAGAATTCAAAGTTTGCAAAGTCAATAGGAAAAATTATCATGAAAAGAAATCTAACATCTACCCGGCTCTTTGCAGGGGCCATTGCACTTCTCAGCTCAGGGTTAATGTTGTCGGCTCAAGCTCAAACTCTAAGAGCTTCGACTTTAACAGGCGGTAGTCAAGCAACTGGCGGCGACAGCCCACAAGGAGCAATTAGCGGCAATGGGCAGTATGTCGTCTTTACTTCAAGGGCAACGAATCTGATACCAAATGCATTTACACAGGTTTTTCGAAAAGACCTTAGTACTGGAATAACGGTTTTGGTATCTAAGGATTCACTTGGAAACCCTGCCGTAGGCGAGTGCGCAAACCCCCGGACTAGCAGCAACGGACAGTATGTTTGCTTTTCTACCGATGCCCAGCTCGTTCTCGGTGACATGAATACAACTCGAGACGTGTATCGAATTGATGTCACAACTGGAGACGTTTTACAGGTGTCAGTCGCTACCGGCGGAGCACAAGCCGATGCAACCAGCGACTCATCCTCGATGAGCCCGGATGGGAAATTCATAGCATTCCGTTCCCTTTCGACGAGCCTAGTTCTTGGTGCTTCTGGTTCGCAAGTGTATAAGCGCGATGTCATTGGCAATTCGACAACTTTAGCTTCTATGATTGACGGCTCTAGCACTCCTGGGGCAGGCAACCAATCGGGCATTAGCCAAACCTCCATATCGTCAGATGGCCGATATGTTGGGTTTGCGACTGTTGATGCATTAGTGCCAACGGACACCAATAATTTTTTCGACGTATATGTTCGAGATACGTCTGGCACAGAAACAACTTCGAGAATTTCAGTTGCCATCAACGGTAACCAAGGAAACGATCATAGCATGACATGCTCCATGAGCGACGACGGAAGGTACGTTACCTTTGTATCCAATCAGGGATTTGTGAATGGGGACAACAACGGCACATCTGATGTCTTCATGCGTGACACGGTTGCAAACACGATGACTCGAATGTCTGTTACGACTGACAACAAACAGGCCACGGGAGGAGCCAGCGGACATGACTTCGGTGGCGGTTACGGGGCCAGGATCAGCGGAGACGGCCTCAGAGTCGTATTTCAATCCCTTGCCACGAATCTATTCAAAGGCGACAACAACGGAACCTATGATGTTTTCGTGCGAAACCGTAGCAACAACACAACGACATTGATTTCTGTGAGCACTGCAGGCAAGGTCGGCAACGGAGCAAGCACAAATCCAACAATCAGCTACTCGTCGGGACAAGTTGCGTTCGTTTCGGCGGCAAATAACTTGATTCCAAGCGGTCAAGATTCGAACGGCTTCCTTGATGTTTTCAGAAGATAACTAACCAGCTAACGAGAGAGGAACTGTTCGGGATCTCACCTCCCAATCATTCATGGGCTGGTGTTCGTAAGAGCACTGCCCGTTTGACTGTCCATATATGCTTGTTTTGGACTCATCAAAGACTCGTATTAGAAAATTGTTGTATTTTGGTGCATCAGTCGCTATAATTTGAAAAGCATCAGTTGAATGATCTTCAGAATTCTTTCAGGAGGAGAAAAATTCTATGAAACAAAAACGGATAACGTTGAAATTAGTTACCGGCATGCTGGCTATCACAGCAATGCTAGCAATTGCAGGATTGCGGGTTCCCGCGAACGCACAGCCAGGAGGCAAAGGTGATCGGTCAATGTCTGCTGATGAAGTGGCGGGTTGCTGCTCGCTCAACCTTGCGAGCTTGAACGAAAACACTGCAAGTGACGGAAACGATGATAAATTGGAGTTCTGCACCACCCAAGAGCATTACGTAGCTAAACGTCAGATCGTTGAAAACTTCTCTGATGCTCCATGTCCTGACCAGGGTTTCGCCGATGATCCGGTGATCCGCAACGCCGCCATTCCAACCCCTGCCACGCCTATTAAGACCTACCGCCTCAGCATCCACGTGTTCCAAGAAGACAACGGGAGCAACCCCGCTGCTACAGAGGCCAACGTGGGTACGGCCGTGGCATTGCTCAACACCAAATATGCCCCTTGGCGGATCCAGTTCGTCTACGAGACAAACTTCATCAACAGCACGAAGTATCGCACACTCAGCACAAGCAGCGAAGAGTATTTCATGAAGAAGGACCACGCAAATTCGCCGGCCACCAAACTGAATGTCTACGTGGTCAACACCGGCGGCGGCAACTGGGGTACGTTCCCCTGGGATTCGGACTCCTTGGGCTTGCAGGGCGGCATTGTTATGCACGACTTTTATTTCGTCTCATCTACGTCGCCCGTTTTTACGCACGAGGTCGGGCACTGCCTAGGTTTGTGGCACACGCACCACGGAGTCACAGAGGTGACCGCGTGCGGAGACTGTTACGAGTTTCTCGACCGTACGCCAGCGGATGGCGATCTCACCGGCGACCGGTGCGGCGATACTAATCCCATGAGGAATGATAGTTCCCCGATCAATCCGGGAATAGATCCTTGCACCAGCTCTCCATTCGTATTGCCTCTACCATTCAGCAATTACATGAGCTACTCCCTTTCCTATGCAGCCGAATTTACACCACAGCAGGCTGGACGTATGCATCGCTGGACCTCAGATGCCTTGAGCGGCTGGTTGTATTTTCCTTCGGCACCCGCCGCGCCGGGAACTCCAACGCTCACGAAGCAGAGTGGTGGGGTCATCCTCGTCACCTGGGCGGACAACTCAACAAACGAGGACGGATTCCGCGTGCAGAGGGAAACGAAATCGGGACCAAACTGGATCAATCAGCAAATCGTCGCCACCGTCTTAGTAAACACTACGTCGACGACGAATTCTCCGGGCACGGGCACATTCCGATACCGCGTCCAGGCATTCAATGGGGTCGGCGATTCGGCGTGGAGTTCTTGGAAGCAGATCAAGAACTGACAATTGTCCATCAACGAGTTTCGGTTCACAAAGGAGAAAAGTTAAGTTAAGTTAGATTGACCTCTCGGATCATATATGGGTCAGTGCTTGCAAGAGCCTGGCCCAGTTTGTCCTTTGGGCGCGTTAGCAAGTTGTCGGCAGGTTGCTTTCAACTTGTTAGCGTTTTGCAGAAAGCAGTTGGCAGTTTCGTAATGCAAGACTCCTAATAGATCCATCGTACAATCCATACAACCCATATAATCCGAACCTAGTGCAACGCCACCAAATCTTCCAGCCTCGGTCCCCTTTCATCACACACCGCGTACTTCCCACCGCCTGAAAGCGTGACACCAGCGTAGCGGCCCTTTTTGTCAAATACATAGAAATTTAGGCCGAAGTTGGGAGTGCCTTTCTCATTCAAGAGACGCTTTTCTTTTGTATTAGCGGTGACTCTTCGCAAGGCTTCCAAGCCAGCATCTTTGGGGTGGGCTCCCCTTCGCATTTCGTCCACGATCAAGAACGAGCAAAGCCCGTAAAGGTTAGCCTCGCCTCGTCCGGTTGAACCTGCTGCACCGACTTCGTTATCTACGTACAAACCTGCGCCGAGAATTGGAGAATCGCCAACTCGGCCAGGAATTTTGAACGCAAGTCCGCTTGTCGTGGTCACACCGCAAACGTCGCCCTTTGAATTCATCCCATTGCAACTGATCGTTCCCCAAACGTGCTCAGGATCAATCCAGCCTTCCCTCGCCATAGCTAAAGTTGCTTCCATCCCGATTCTGTCTCGCTTTGCTGGGTCCAAATAATGGCCGGGATCGGTGCGTCGTTTCCATTCGAGCCAAGTTTTTCGGGAACCCTCTGTGTTCAAATCATCTTCGATAGCAAAGCCCATTCCTTTGGCAAACACCTGTGCGCCCTTTCCAACTAGAAGGTGGTGATCGGTTGAAGAAGCTACAAGCTGAGCGATTTTGCTAGGAGTTCGAATTCCTTCAAGGCTCGCTACTCCGCCCGCCCAGCGATTTGGGCCGTGCATACAGCAAGAATCGAGCTGAACCACGCCGTCTGCATTTGGCAAGCCGCCATAGCCTACTGAGGAATCTCTGGGGTCAAGCTCGACGATGTTCACGCCAGCTATGACTGCATCCAGCACATCGGTGCCTGCCATCATTTGTCGAAATGCGTTTTCAATGCATGTTTCGCCCTTATCGTTCTTAAGATTGTAGCCGTTGCTAGAGGCGACAATGATGGGCTTAAACGATTGGCCAGGAACCCAAATATGCGGCAATTCAAGTCCCTTAGCGTTCGGAGCGACTGCTGCAGCGGCAGCACCAAGAAGTAGTTTTCGACGTGATATGGACATGGGTCTTAGTTTCTGTGTGGGTGGTTGGGGTTCCTGCTTTTTGAGAATGCGCGGTCAAGCCCGCGCACTCCCAAAGCCAATCTATACAACTTCGTAAAGTTTCATGCCATAATTTGCTACCGGAAAGAATCAGCGCAGGTTTGCGCCAGAGAGCCACGATGGATCCTGCCGGAAACGCCCTTAATCGGAGATACTGAATAGAGTCATGCTTGAAATTTCGAATCTTTTTGCCTCGGTTGAGGACAAGGAAATCCTGAAGGGACTTTCATTAGTTGTTAAGCCCGGCGAAGTCCACGCTGTAATGGGGCCGAACGGCTCTGGAAAGAGCACGCTCGCCAACGTTCTTTCTGGAAAGCCAGGCTATGAAGTCTCCTCCGGAGATGTTCTATTTTCAGGCCAATCCGTGATGGAAATGTCTCCCGAAGAGCGGGCTGGCGAGGGACTTTTCATGGCATTTCAATACCCTGTGGAGATTCCTGGCGTCGCCAATGTTTACTTCCTTCGCGCCGCTGTTAACGCACTTCGAAAATATCGCGGTGAAGAAGAAATGGGAGCTATGGAATTTCTTAAGTTTGCCAAGCTTAAGGCTTCTCAGCTCGACCTTGATCCGACAATGCTCAACCGATCTGTGAATGAAGGTTTTTCCGGCGGCGAAAAGAAGCGAAATGAGATATTCCAAATGGCCGTTCTCGAACCCAAGATTTGCGTTCTGGACGAAACCGATTCTGGACTAGACATTGACGCGCTTAAGGTCGTTGCTGATGGCGTGAACGCACTTAGATCGCCAGAGCGAAGCTTCCTTGTAATCACCCACTATCAGCGGCTTCTGAACTACATCGTGCCAGATTTTGTCCATGTATTGGTAGATGGCCGAATTGTAAAATCCGGCGGGAAAGAGCTCCCGCCAGCG
>JANNJE010000514.1:0-1169 GCA_031405735.1 Armatimonadota bacterium
GGTCGCAAAATCAAACTTGAAGGCAGGAGACTTGGTCTTCTTCCGAACTCGTGGTTCAAGAATCAGCCACGTAGGTATCTATAAAGGTAACGGTCAATTCGTCCATTCGAGCAGCGGAAAAGGGCATGTGACAGTTTCTAACTTGAATGAAGGCTATTATTCGCGACGATACGCTGGTGCGCGACGGGTTGCCGGGTCATCAAGCAAATCGGCGAAAACGGATTCGAAACCATCAGAAAAGGTTGCGGTAAAGGTTGCTGAATCAAAAACTGATGTAAAGCAAGTTGAGAAGTCCGTAACTCGAAATACTGACGAAATCAATCCATAACTCCAATATGGCTTGGCCATCCCGGCCAAGCTCTTGCACTAGTTTTGGTTGTCAGCCGTTAGTTGATGGTTGTTAGTTGTTCGTTGTTGGTTGACAGCTGTTAGTTGATGGCAATCCGAATCCCGCTCTCCGCTCTCCGCCCCATACCCAGTCAAGCTCGAATTTGCCATAATAGTTGTTCGTGTGCTCCGGTCGTCTAGCGGTTTAGGACATCGCCCTTTCACGGCGAAGGTCGCGGGTTCGAATCCCGTCCGGAGTACCAGCCTTGTTTCCTACTATGAAGTTGCGGGGTGCGTTGCGAACTGTTGCCATCCCATTATTCGTTTTTCAAGCTTTGCGTCCCGATTTCAATGCCCTTCAGTGGTCCGTAGTACGCTTAGGGAAATCCACGTTTGTTAAATTGTTCGAATTGTCGAAATACCGGTCTCAGCAGATTAAGCACGACTTGCAATGACCAAAGGATCGGGATCGTGGACGGTAAGCGCTATCGCCCTTTCCCCTTCCACTTTGAACCTGATGCGAACCGCAGGGGCTCCGGCAGGGGCAAAGGCGTGGGCTTCAACCCGATTGATTCTCACCGTTGAAATCCCTCGATTTAGGGTCAGGTCGCCGCGCCTATCGAGTGCAATATGCATTACATTCTCGTCTCCCGACCCAAACCGATAATCTCCCACAAATATCGCTTTCTCGGATTCGGTTATAGGCAAACTCATGGCCCGTTGGTCGGCGTCACCTAGTGATTCGAGATACTTCGTCACTTCGGCAGCCTCTTCGCCCCCGTTTCGCGCATGGGCAAGCATCGTGACGACATCCACACGCTCACGACACTGATGGCGACCGT
>JANNJE010000515.1:0-2467 GCA_031405735.1 Armatimonadota bacterium
CGTCGATCCTCGGTCTCGCGCTAGGGACGGCGGTGACGGGGTTCGTTCCGCTGCCGGAGATCCAGTACCTCGCCTATCTCCACAATGCAGAGGATCAGCTTCGCGGTGAGGCCGCGACGCTCCACTTCTTTTCCCAGGGGGCCTACCGCAACGGGATGGTGGTACGTGTCCAGGGGCTTGGCGGATTTGTAATCCCGTTTACGATTGAGAAATACAATGACCTTCGATTGTTTTGGACGAATCGGCTGTTCCGGCTGTACCCCCTCTATTGGGCGAGTATTGTAGTAGTTGTTCTGATAGTGCTGTCTTCGCTTCATCCTAGAATCCCGGCTTTTGAAGCTGGATTGCCACTTTCCTTTGTGGCGAACTTAACGATGCTCCAAGGATTCATCAAACAGCCGCACGCTATGGATTTGTATTGGACGCTCGGTTTTGAGCTTGTTTTCTACGCTATTATGTCGGTGCTTTTCTTAACCAAATTGAATAAGAAGAGCGCCTGGATCTTTGGATTTGGAATTGCGGTCATCGCTGCACTGGGAATCGCTGGAGCACTTATGAAGGGGACCTGCGCGTTCCCGTATCGAGTGTTTTGGATGACTTGCTTCTTCTTCGGAACTGCTACTTACCGGTATTGGGCGGGGGAGATGACTCGAAAAGCTTATGTCTGGCTTACGTCAGCTTTCTTTGCCACTATTGGTGTTGCGACGTTTATCAGTTTCTTCCATTTCAAAATGGAAATCACCCCAGAAAATGGCTTGAACGCTACTGCAACGCTGTCCTCTTGGGCCGCGGCGTTCACTTTCTTTCTGTTCATGACATTCGGACAGAAATTTCGAATTCCAGTTTTCTTTCAATGGCTAGGCAGAATTAGCTATTCGGTTTACATCGTCCACGGAATCCTCTTGATATTGCCGCTCACCTTCCACCCTTTCATCAATTCATTTTTGATTCTGAGCGGAACTCTGATGGTTTCTTGGGCAAGCTACACGTGGATCGAGGCACCTTGCCAAGAAATTGGGAAAGGCGTGATCGCGAAAATGAAAGCAAGACGGCTACTGGTAAATAATCCGTAACCCAAATCAAACCCACGACAACTTCTATACGGTAATTTGAACGCATGGTGACTTCGTTGCTTGTTTTGAATTTGGGCATGATAGGATTCTCCAGCCAAACTGGCCAATATCCCCTAACAACTGCTGAAAAGAGCAATTACGCAAAGACTTCTAGCTACGAGGATGTCATTGGCTTTCTCGATCAGCTTCAAGTGAACAAAGCGCCCATTCGAATTGCTGCAATCGGGAAATCAACTCTTGGGAAAGAAATTCCGCTCGTGATTTGCCACAAAAATCCGAACATCACACCTTCTGAGGCAAAGCGACGAGGGTTGCCCGTCGTTTATTTGCAGGCGAACATCCATGCTGGCGAGGTGGAAGGCAAAGAGGCCGTTCTGATCCTCTTGCGCGAACTTGCCCAGAATTCCAAGGACCCGATTCTTTCCAAACTTGTGCTCGTCGTGCAGCCGATTTACAATTCAGATGGCAATGATAAATGGGGCACAAACGCCCGAAACCGCGGGCACCAGGATGGGCCGGACCCGGTTGGCGAGCGCGCAAATGGCGGCGGACTCGACCTCAACCGAGATTGCATGAAAGCCGAATCACCCGAAATGCAAGCTGTTTTGAAACACGTTTACAACGTTTGGGACCCAGAAGTGATGATGGACCTGCATACGACGAACGGGACTCGGCACGGCTATGTGCTGACCTATTCGCCATGCCTGAACCCGACAAGCGATGCAAAAGTTCTCGGATTCACGCGCGACACAATGCTTCCCAAAATCCGGCGGGACACACTGGCGAAATTAGGTTGGAATTTGATTGATTACGGCAACACCGAAAAGCGAGGTGGAAAAGACGTCTATGCCACGTTTGGATGGGAGCCTCGATATGTGACTAACTACGCAGGAACCCGGAACAGGATCGCTGTATTAAGCGAAGCCGCCAGTTTTCAGCCGTTCAAAGTCAGAGTCGAATCCACTTTAGTTTTTGTAAGAAGTGTTCTGTCTGAAACGATTCGAAACAGCAAAAAGATCGTCGAAATGACACGAGGAGCCGATGAACGATGGGCAAAAATGGTGCGCTCAATCGGCGGCAAACGAGATGTGGGCATCCGATTTGCTATGGCGTCACGCGGTGAAGAACCCGTCATTTTGGAAATTGATCGCAAGCAGAGCGAAATCAATTTCATGAAGGCTCCCACCGAATTCAAGACGGTCACGATGCCAATTTGGGACAGATTTGTTCCATCTAGAACCGCCCGCGTTCCCATGGCATACTTGCTGCCCGCTGATTCAACCAAAGCAATCAATTTACTATTGGCACAAGGAATTCTTGTTGAAAAATTGCGGGGAAACTGGTCGGGTGATGCTGAGCTGTTTGATCTGCCCGGCCATCGGCCTCGCGGGAGG
>JANNJE010000516.1:0-3615 GCA_031405735.1 Armatimonadota bacterium
CGTACCCAAAATATATGGATACAGCAACAAAATGAACACTTTGTTCAGAACAACAGCCCGGACACCCCCCCGCACTCCCAAAAGCAATCTTACAAAGAAGTTCATCCAATTTACGGCGTTGCCGTACCTCCTGGAAGTCCGTTTTCGGCAATGTGCTTCAATGCAACATCAATTGGCACGTGGGCAACGCCCTTTTTCTTGTCAACCCATCCGTAACTGTTTACTTCGTGGTCCTGTTTTTTTCGCAATTCGTACATATCAGGCATCGTCCTCGCGGCGGATTGAATCAAGGGATTTGGCTCTTTTGGAATGGAAGGTGGCTTCAAGTCGGTGAGCGGAGCCAGGCTCATTGAGACGCCCCGCCCAGCACTTAGGTTCATGATGGGAATTGAAATTACGAGGAAAACAATTGAAACTGCAAAAAACCAGAACGATATCTTCAAGATCGGTCCGAGATACTGCTCAGAATCGCGCATTTCCCAACCCATTTCAGGCTTGGTTCCTTCGTTTACAATTCTAGGATCGTTTACATCATGGCTCATAGCATCACCTAAGCGTGTTCGTAGGCTTCCTTGAGCCTCGGATCATGAGTTGGCAGCAACTTTCCAACCGTTGCCGTTTTTGAAAACGCGAACAGCCACAGTCCGCCTACTGCAAGAAAAGCTCCGATGTCCAACGGTTGGAACTGAAGAGTCTTTCGGAAGAATGGCAATACGATCCAGTATTGTTCGACAAATCGAAAGACCAAAATCCAGATGGCGATGGCGACCAAATATTTGGGGGTTGCCTTGACTCTGGGGAATAGCAACACTATAAACGGGACAACAAAACTTCCGAGCATTAGCAGGAGCCCCAAACCACCCCACGTTGGGTCTTGGCGATTCAAGAAAAACGAGTTGAATTCTGGCAGGTTACCGGCGTAAATGATCACGTATTGCGAAAACGAGAAATAGCCCCACAAGCAGGTAAAGACGAACATCCAGTTACCGAGGTCTTTGCTCAGCCCACGGTTTACGACCGATGAGAACGGTTCCTTCTTCGAATTTCCCATCACGATGATGTTGAACAAGGCGAAAACAGCAAGTGCACCGCCTGCAATATTGATGAATCCCCAGATGTGGCTGAGCCAATGCGGATCAAGCGACATGGTCAGGTCTGTAAATGCGAGCGTGGCAGTCAAAGCAAAGAGCACGATGCATGGTGCTGAAACGTTCGTCCTTTTCTGTGCTAGGTTTTCGTCATTGCTTTCGTCTTGCTGCATCGAAGACTTTCGTAGCCAATTGGCAAGGAATCCCCAAATAGCCAGATAGCCGATGAATCGGGCAATAAAGAAACTTGGACTCAAAAAACCGAATTTGAACGCTGTCAGGGTCGTAGCGTGTTCAGTGAATTCTGGCCGCGCCCATGGATAAAGCACAGGCAGATTCGCGAGAATGGGAATCGCCAAAACTCCCAATAAGAAAAGCGTGCCGACCCCTCCGCCAGCTTCTAAAAGTCGCAAAATCGCAAGTCCCCAAGCTCCGCGAACTGTATGGTGCAGTAGAGTCAATCCGACGCACCCGACCGTTATCGCGAACCAAAACATATAGCCAAACAGATAAGAAGGAAGTGCATTCTGCTTGTTTGAAAAGATTTCAAATCCGGTCCAAATGGCGCAAAGAACGCCCACTAGAAGCCCGACCATGCCGAGTTTGTCAAGCCCAATCGCTTTACCAGAATTGTTCGGTATCGTCATTTCTTCCTAATGCTCTCCTTCGTGGGCGGGTTCGGATGCCATCACTGCGCCAGAACGTACTTTTTCGAGGTCTTCCGGCGACATTTCTGTTGCCTTAGCGTTTTGGCTTGCCTGCAAGACTCGAATGTAGGACGCGATTGCCCATCTGTCATCGGGCTTGACACGGTACGCAAACGGAAACATGACGCCATGCCCGTTTGTCATCACATCAAAAAAGTAACCAATCGGCATCTTACGAAGCCGCTCAGTGTGGTAGGAGGCTGGCGGTTTTCGCAACGCCAATCCTCTTTGTGCGATCATTCCCTTGCCGTTTCCAATCGGCCCGTGGCAATGAGTGCAAAAAATTTCGAATCGCTCCTTGCCTCGTTTAAGAACTGATTCCAATTCGGTCTTTGTGTTCACCTTCTTTCCAGCTAAAGTCAGTTCAGATGGCAAGACGGCTACAAATTTCTTGTTCTCTCGCCCCGTCTTAATGCCTTCAGATCCTGGTTTCCAATCCCAATTGACGGTTCCTTCAACGGGCGGGCGAGTGTTCATGTGATCTTTGAAAAACTCATTTGGTTCTTGGCCCACAGTTTTGGGTTGTCGCCACATGTCGGTGTGGCAGCCAACCATGGTGAGCGTCGCCATAACAAGGATGGCTGCATTTGGGAGTGCGCGGGCTTTACCGCGCTTTGATATCTTGAAAAAGCTTGTAAAAGCACGGTCAAGCCCGCGCACTCCCAAAAACGCTCCCAAAGGATTAATCTTCTTCATGAAGAACCTCCGAAACCTCGCCTTTGCAATCCGCAAGAAACTTTGAAACTTCATCTTTGTCGAACTTCGGATCATCCGCCTCGACGCAGAGGAAAAACCGGTCTTGAGAAGCCAATTCGAAGCGTTTCGCATTGAAAATAGGATGGTGCGGCCGTGGCAAGCCGTTCAATGCAAACATTCCAACAAAAGCGGTCAAACAAGCTCCAAGAATCATGCATTCATAGGCAGGCGGTACGAAAAGCGGCCAACTCCATAGCGGCTTTCCACCAACATTGTGAGGATACGCAATGGAAGACACCCAGTATTCAAGACCAAGCCCGCCGATGACTCCGACAAGCCCTCCCCCAGCGATCATCCATTTGATCCGGTTGTCGTCAGGACCCAAAGCCTCCGCGAGACCGTGTACAGGAAATGGACTGTACGCCTCAACCTTTCTATAGCCTTCGCTATACACGCGTTTTGCGGCTTCCAAAATGTCATCCGCCGAGTCAAATTCGGCAATCACGCCGTAGAGTGGATTCTTAGCAGCTTCTACATGCATTTTTTCATCCATCCTTCAATATGAATTCTTGAGCTAAACATGAGTTTGCTCCTTTTCATCAGTACTATGCGATTTGGCATGTTTTTGATGTGAGAGTTTGTAGAGCAAGTCCTTCATTTCAAACATGTTGATGCTTGGAAGGAACCTCACGAAGTTCCACATGAGGAATGTGAAGAAGCCAAGTGTTCCTCCGAACATGGCAAAATCCCAAAGTGTTGGCACGTAGTAATGGCGAGCCGCAGGAAGGTGGTCGTATACTAATCCCATTGGGATGATGACAAACCGCTCGAGCCACATTCCGATGCTGACAGCAACGGATATGAGCACAAGTGCTTTCAAATTGTAGCGAACCTTTTTGCTCCACAACGGTTGAATACATGCAAGATTAAAGAACCATAGCGACCAGTAATAAAGGGCGTACGGACCACCAGCACGGAACCGAATTAAGCCGATTTCAACTGGGCTTGCGCTGTAATAAGCGTAAAACACTTCGCAGCCGTATCCGTAGCACACGATCAGTCCTGTGGCAAGCATGATCTTAGCCATCCAGTCCATGTGCTTCATGGTAATCATGTGCTCTAGC
>JANNJE010000517.1:0-4574 GCA_031405735.1 Armatimonadota bacterium
AACCGACGAGCGGAGGAGGCTAGAAGGCTATTGACAACAACAGATGACGCGATCAAACAGATCGCTGCGCGAGTCGGCGTTCCGAACCTTCACTCTTTCAACTCCTTCACCCGAGACTATTTTGGAATGGGGCCGAGGCAATTGAGGGAAAGTGCGAAATAACCTTGAAGTCTTGCGATTTGAGTTCAAAAGCGATTGATGCAGGCTGTTGCCTCAACCCTGACCTACAGCGGGACATCTCGGCAAGAAATAGAAATTGAATCATTGTCCACCACTTAGAATGTCACTGCAAACAGACTCAAATTCAACCTTGAGCCAGTATTTTTACCTGTTTGATTGGACAACTGTATCTATTTCCGTTTCATTCTGATATTATGTGTCTGACCAAACGCTTGGTCATTTTTATCGGTACTGTTTTGAATTCGGAGTTTCATGTCTGGAAAGCGACCCATATCAAGGAACGTGACGCTTAGCGATGTCGCTAAGCGAACTAACGTGAGCCAATACACGGTTTCTGTGGTGCTGAACGGATCACGATCCAACACGCGAGTTTCAACCCTAACACGAGAACGAATTTTTACCGCAGCAAGCGAAATGGGGTATTCGCCGAACGTGCTTGCACGAGCACTCCGAAAGAAGACCACAAACATCATCGGTCTTTATTTTGGATACGGTCACCTTGAACCGCATGATTCTTTTCATGCCGAGGTTCTATCGGGTCTGCAACGAGGATGCGCTGAGTGCGATAAAGACTTGATGATCCATTACTCGTTTCATCGCTACAGTGTGGACGAGATATTTGCCGAGCTGGCAGGCGGAAAGATTGACGGCCTAGTCCTCATCGCCCATCCTTCCGATCCGCTTGTAGATCGTTTGTTAAGCTCAAATCTGCCAGTTGTAGCGATGACAGATATCATCCCAGGTGCGAATTGCATTGTCGCCGACGATGCGGGTGGCTCGATTGCCATTGCAGAGCACTTGGCTCAAAAAGGCCATAAGGTTGTGATGTACCGCCAATGCCCAGGCGAATCAGATTCCGCATTGAGGCGATTTGTTGCTTTTGAATCCAGAGCCACCGAGCTAGGAATCAAGGTAATTACTGGCAAAACAACAGACTGGAAGGGCGCGGTCGAAGAAAACGAGTCAGTCCTCATACTTAGCCGGCAGAAACTCGGAATTACTGCTGCTGTATGTTGGGGCGATCCCAGCGCGAACGCTCTGCTTTCATTTTGCAAGCATAACGGCATTAGGGTCCCTGAGGACCTTGCTGTTGTCGGATTTAACGGCATTGAATTGCCGTTTGAGCCGGCTCAACGCTTGACAACGGTGTGCGCTCATTGGTCACTTGTAGCCCAAAGTGCTGTGCATCAACTCGTCACTCAACTTGATGGGTCGGTAGATGTGCCGAAGCACACCGTCATACCCGTCCAGTTCATACCTGGGGAAACAACGTAGCCCCATACAACTACACAGAGGCACCATGAAACGAAACAAGTCATCTGCATTTACTCTTATTGAGCTTCTGGTCGTTATCGCAATAATCGCGATTTTGGCGGCCATTCTATTCCCTGTCTTTGCCAGAGCAAAAGCTGCAGCAAAGGGTACAGCTACTCTTTCCAATCTAAAGAACATTGGTTTGGCTGGACAAATGTACTTATCTGATTACGACGACATGGTTCATCCACATCAGTTCAGTGTCCCTACGACCGATCCTGGAAACGGCGGACTTTATAGTGCCGGCGGCCAAGCAGGCTGGTATGAGTACACAAAACCTTATACGAAAAACTCTGACATCCTTTGGGATGCCTTGCGCCCAAAAATTGTTGACACGTCCAGCAATACAAATGTCGCTTGGCAGAGTCTTGTTACACTGACTCTCAATCGCAACGGATGGTCAAGCTGGGAAACGTTTAGTACGTTCATTCGAAATTACAGGGTGGCGTCTTCGCAAGAGGACATTGCAAAGCGAGCAGCCTATATGATTACCGCCGATCCTGCAAATCACAGTTTGGGATGGCGATTCAATTCTGATGAAGCCGGATGTCCAGTAGTTAACGACCTAGGCAACTTGACTGGCCAATATCCTCGCTGGAACAGAGTCTATATTGCTTCAGAAAAATTCCACAACAAGCAAGTCGTCACCTCGTTTGGCGACGGCCATGCTGGAAAAGTACAACAGAGCAGAGTTATGAAATATAACTATTCGACTGCCGAAGCAAATGCATGCGCCTATCCTGCATTGGAAGGTCCGCAATACATGGGCTTTGACACTACGTACTGGGGATATTGGGCAAGCGCAACACAATGAGCCAAATGAAAAAGGAGCTTAATCCCGCATTGTTTTGGGGCGTAGTCGTGCTCCTTGCGATCGGCTTAGCAACGTTCTACTTTTTGCAAAATCGGCAACCTCCGGCAATTGATATGAACACGATCACTCCCGAGAGACTTGAAGATCCAGATAAAAGAGGGCAATAGCCGTACAACCATTGGTTCACCATTTAGTCGCACATTGCAAATGCAATGTGCGGCTATCCTCATCACATCTCCAGTGTCGTAATTCGGAATGAATTTATCAGCTGACCCCACAATCGCGAGTAGCAATACAAAGGGACAAGTTCAAGTTGCGCTCGCATATTTGTGGAGATTTGTCATACCTTATCGGGGGAAGTTTTTCCTTGGCATCATTCTTCTCCTTTTGGCAGTTCCGCTTGGACAATTTGCAATTTTTCTTACACGAGATGTGACTAATAACGCCCTGACGGCAGTTCAACTTTCAAGCAGCGAGCGTTGGGAAACTGTTATTCGAGTCATTTCCATCCAGTTTTGCTTTTGGCTAGCCAGCAACTTGCTATCGGTTTGGCGTGAAGTCCTTGAATGGTACACCTCGATGAAGTCCACCTTCGACTTGAGAGTTAAATTCTACAAGCACCTCCAGCGACTTCCAATGAGTTTTCTGAGCAAGAGGAGCCCAGGCGAACACCTTTACCGATCAACTGCCGATATGGTCTCCATGTTCAAAATCGGAAACCGAATTGAGACCGTTACACCGGCAGGGCAAATGCCACCCGATAGCAAAGAAGTCCAGCTTAGCTACCACTACTCCAACGATGTTGATCCATTCGATCCCGGAGTCATGGGAATGATCACCCGGTCTATGCCGTTGTTTATCGAGACTTTGTACGCTTTGGGTTGGGGCGCAGCACTTCTCTATCTCATTGACCCATTTTTGTCTGTTTGTTTGATACTTTACATCATTCCGTTTTCTGGAATCTCCTATTTTTCGTTCAATAGGGTTCAAAATGCGGCTTTCAGATTCAAAGCAAATACGGAAATCGAAACTGGAGTGCTTCGGGACAGCATTGCAGGCATGAGGGTTCTGAAATCGCTCGGGCGGACTCGATTCCAACTTGGCAGATATTTTCACGCCGCTGGCAATGCTCGCACGGCAGGCGTAAACATGGCATGGCAGCTCGTTCTAACGCAGAACATTTTGCAGCAAGGAATGCGCTGGCTATTTACCGCAAGTTTGTACCTATACCTAGCTTTGCGAATTGTTAAGGGCCAGGCAACGATTGGCGATTGGGTGGCAACTGCACTGCTAATTGAAGCGACCCAAATGCCTCTTCAGAATTTTATTCAGCTTCTACAACTGCTCAAGATGCAGGCTGTTCCCGCTTTTCGAATCGTAGAAACGATGCAAATTGAACCCACGCTCGTTGACAAACCGAATGCTTTTCGTTTAGACGATTTGGAAGGGAAGATAACCTTGGAAAACGTTGAGTTCGCATACGAACCTGGCAGACTGGCTTTGGCAAATCTGAGTTTGAAAATCCAGCCAGGAGAATACATCGGCATTGTGGGGCCAAGCGGCGCTGGCAAGAGTTCTCTTGCCAATTTGGCGCTACGGCTTTATGCGCCCGATTCGGGTCGAGTCTTGATTGACGGCCATGACCTATCGGATATTGAACTTCAGAGCTATTTGGATCAGGTCGGAACAGTGCCGCAAACCACATATTTGTATTCGGGCACTGTCCGCGATAACATTCTATTTGGAAACCCATATGCGTCCGATGAACCGGCGTCCCCGAGATCGCGCGACTCGCGCGAACGCTCTCCTCAGGCTCGCTGTCGCGTGACGTACGCGTCGTTCATCTGTCCGGCCGCTCGTCGCCCGAAGAACAGGACGATGCGTTGGCACCGTCTGCCACCCGTAGGGTGATCCTCGCGACCAACGTCGCGGAAACCTCGATCACCGTGCCCGGCATCCGCGCGGTGATCGACACCGGCCTCGCGCGCATCGCGCGCTACAGCCTGCGCAGCAAGATTCTGCGGCTGCCGATCGAACCGGTCTCCCGCGCGAGCGCCGACCAGCGCAAAGGCCGCTGCGGACGCGTGGGGCCCGGCATCTGCGTGCGGTTGTACTCGGAACAGGACTTTTCGGAGCGGGAGGCCTACACGCCGCCCGAGATCCTGCGCACCAACCTAGCGCGCGTGATCCTGCAGATGGAGTCCCTCGGCCTCGGCGCGGTCAGCGATTTCCCGTTCCCCGATCCGCCGGACGAGCGGCTGGTCAA
>JANNJE010000518.1:0-9925 GCA_031405735.1 Armatimonadota bacterium
AATTTTGCCATGCTCCCAAGCCGCGAATTGAGCCATTCCAGCGTCTAAATTTACAGAAGCGTTGAGAACTTCTCCGGTAAATGGGTCCACTCGCGCAAGTGCAATAGCATAGGAAGAATCCTCGCTCATCGCCCATCGAACTACATTGTGCCGAGCATCGGCATGATCCCAATCTGGGTCGTCCTTAGGCGCATCCAAAACCTGAACCGCGTTTTTGAATCCTAGCGGTTCGAAACCCTTGTTCCAAAAGAGAATTCCTTCCTTTACAGCTTGTCGGTAGGCTTCGGGAACGGTTGAGTCAATGTACCAAACAACTGGCTTGACGGGTTCCGAAGCTGCGGCTTTTGGGTCTTTCTTTTTCAAATTCCATCGGAAAATGTATCGCTCGGTTCGGTCATCTTGTGCAAAGCGCCCTACGTTGTAAAAGTCTTCTGTGAAAAAGCCAACCCGTGGGTCGGCGATTCTAGGAACGTAGCCAGAATCTTGCCTCCACCATAAGTTGTAAGTCACTTTGAAAGGAATACTTCGCTCGTCTTCAACTTGAGGGGAAGAACCAAGAAACCCGAGAATCGGATTTTGGCCAATTCCGCCACGAGGCGAAAAGTAGTGAAATTTCATTCGGATGACTGTATTTTCTGGAAAAGACTTCGCCCAATCGGGGCCTGATTTATCGCGTTCTAACGAGTAAGGGCCGGCCAGAGCCTGCATCATGTCTGGAAGCTGCAAAAAGTCGCCATAGAATAGATTCGTAAAATTCACTAACAGAAGCTTCTTTTCAACGTTTGTAGCTTCAATTCTGAAAGTTGCAACGGTTCCTTCTGGAAAGCTCCGTTCGCTTGCTTTGGCGAGCGGATCGGTTTTGTCCCATCGGTAGGCTATGTTAGGCCGAACAAGCACAACGGTATCGTCGTTCTTCTCAAATCGAAAGGCATCAACTGCGTTTGCGCCAAGCGGAAAGCCCGCTTGGGCAGTGTCGCTCATGAACCCTGTGTTAAATGCAGCTTGAACCAAGAACAGTTTGCCAAGATTGGCTTCAGGCAATTCAAGAAGGATCTCCTTCTTTCTTCTATAAAGTGTGAAATTGCCTTCGAGCTTTGTCAAATCCTTGACAGCTTTTTCAAATTCTTCTGTTTTTGGATCCTTTTTCGGCTCTTCCTTTGCCGGAGGCTTTGCATCGGCAGTTTGGGCAAAGCCAAAGGAGGGCGACGCCAAAAGGGAAGTGCACGAGCACGCAATGATGAACCAGCGAGTAATTTTCAATCAATTCTCCTAACTATTAGCAGACGTATCACACCTGCTAAAAATGCAGTTTCCGCACCTCTGCATTTTAATAATCGTCATTAAGACACGAAATCGTTTCCCAGTTTCCCAAAATTGATGAATTTAAGAAGTGGCGGCGAACGCTTGTTCGATGATTGACTGGAAAAATGTATTTCCAATTGTACGAATTGATGGTAGCATCCTGACAAGCCAAATACATCATCCGTAAAGTGGACAGGAAAATGTTTACAGTTTTGAACGTAGCAGCTATAATTGGAATTGTTGTACTTCAGCAGCGACCCGTACAACCTCTGGACGAAAGCGATGGCCTCCAACTGAAAGTTTTTGTTGGCACAAATTTCTTGATTCCTGGTACTGACGTTATTAGCGCGTACATTCTCAATGAAACGACAACGAACAAGGTCGTTTTTAGGACAGGCAATACCTGGAGTCTTATGCGAATTGACGTTTGGGACGTAAATATGAATGCGCCGAGGCGTACGGCATTGGGGAAGCGCTGCAATGTGGAACTTGATAGTGGCTTTGATTCTCTCTGGAGGCATTCGATACGTCCAAAGTGCGTGTTCCAAGTTTTGGAGCCTATAAATCTGAGTGAACACTTTGTCTTGGGTACAGGTAAGTATTGGGCAAAGGTCACGTACTGTCCAAGTGCTAAGCAACCGACCAAACTCGAGTCAACTTGGATTCCGTTTACAAAGTTGTAGCAAAAGCCTGTTCAAGGTCGGCGATCAAATCTTCGACTGCTTCGATGCCAACGGAAAGGCGAATCATCGAGTCGTCAATCCCAAGCTCGGCGCGAATTTCCGGCGGAACTGAAGCATGGGTCATGATTCCTGGGTGCTCGGCTAGGCTCTCGACCCCGCCAAGCGATTCCGCGATCGTAAAAATTTTCAACGCGGCCAAAAAAGCTTCTGCGCGGGCTTTGTCGCCTTTGATATTGAAGCTAATCATTCCGCCCGGCCCGCTCATCTGCCTATTGCCAAGTTCGTAAGAAGGATGAGACATCAGGCCCGGAAAAATCGTGTTCGTGACCTGTGGATGCGTTTCTAAATACGTAGCTATCTTCTGAGAATTTTGCGCAATTCTGTCCATTCGGACTGCCAAGGTCTTTATTCCTCTCAAAACGAGCCAGCAGTCAAATGGCCCTGGGACCGCCCCGATAGAGTTTTGCAAGAATTTCAATCGCTCGTACAAGTTCATTCCTTCTGCAAATTTGTGCCGGTTTGAATCTGAGAACATGAGTGCACCCATAACCACATCAGAGTGTCCATTGATGAACTTCGTGATGCTGTGCATGACGATATCAATTTCAAATCTCAATGGATTTTGGAAATACGGGCTCATGAACGTGTTGTCTACAGCAGAGATCAGCCCGTTCTTTTTTGCAAATACCGCAATCGCCTGAAGATCAATGATTTTCAGCATCGGATTCGTCGGGGTCTCGCACCATATCAGTTTAGTGTTAGGCATCAGAGACGCTTCAAGTTGGGCGGTATCAGTAAGGTCAACAAAGGAAAAACTCAATCCACGATTGACCGCTATTCGCGAAAACAACCTTCGAGTCCCGCCATAAAGATCGTCGCCGGCAATTACGTGATCGCCTGCTTGGAGCAAATTGAGTACGGCATCAATGGAAGCCATTCCCGTTGCAAAGACAAGTGCGTGGTCGGCACCTTCCAAGGCAGCCAATTGAGTTTGCAGAACGGTTCGCGTTGGGTTGTCGGTTCGAGAGTATTCGTAGCCCTTGTGCTCGCCTGGAGCTGATTGGGCATAAGTGCTGGTTTGGAAAATGGGGGTCATCACAGCCCCTGTCAGAGCTTCTGGCTCGATACCAGCGTGTACGGCGAGTGTTTCAAACTTAGGCTGCATTCAGTTGTAAGTATGGTCGTTTCGATTAAGTTTTCGGGCAAGGGGTCACAATTTTTCAAAAAATCGAATTATTGGCTCAAAAGTTGCGTCACAATACTTGTGTGATTCGTTCCGTGCGGTTCGGATTTAAGCGAAATTCTAGGTAATTTGTACAAGAAACTAAGAATACGGTAAATTTGCCAGTCTAAGTTTGATGGAACCTGGGTTATCATAGAGTCGTTTAACTACCGTTGGTTGCAAAGTTGATCCAAATTTGGAGAAGCCTAACTGCCAAGTAGGTGGGCCGGATCCTTTTTAAGGACGATCAGGCTTTGTTTTGAAGGAGGAACAAGTGAAGAAACTTACAATTTTTGCTCTCGCTGCTATCGCTGGCTCAAGCCAAGCGGTGCTATTGTTTAATAACGGAAACGTCATCAACGGTACTAATGCCAATGGCCAACCTATTTCGTCATTCGCGGCACCTAGTTCATTGTATGGCTTTGGTTGCCAGCAAGTATCGAACAGTTCGGCTGCTGACAATTTTGTAGCTACGAATAACTGGACTGTTCAGGGCTTTACAGTTTTTTCGTTCCAAGCGCAATCATCTGGAAATGCATTTACTTTCACTAATGTTCAGTGGTCGCTCGTTTCGGGAGACGTGAATACTGGAACAGTAGTAGCGTCAGGAAGTGCAGCACCAGCCAATCAAGGATTTGTTGGTTATCGCGTGGCAGCTACTGCGCCTCTCAACACGACTCGACCTATTTACGCATTGGGAGTTACGGGCTTAAACATTAATCTTACGAACGGTACCAACTACTGGCTCCGCTGGTCGCTTGATGGAACGCTTTCGAGCGGACCATGGGCCATCCCAATCCCAGGAAGAACAACTGGAAATGGTCAGCAGTCCATTGCTGGGGGATCCTTCAACACGTTTGTTGACAATGGAAACGGATTTAATGTTGAATTGCCAATGTTGATTCACGGAATCGTTCCAGAGCCTACAACGATGCTTGCACTAAGCGCTGGCATTGCAGCAATCGTTGCTCGACGACGACGCAAGTAACCACGGCTGGGTTAAACCTTTGTGGGATCCCTTTTGGGATCCCACTTTGTTGCGTTTGGGGCATGGGGATTTAGGGTGCAGGGTCTAGGGTTTAGGGTTTTGGAGAGTGGGTTTTGGGTATGGGGGAAGGGTTTAGGGTATGGGGTATGGACAACTGTACAGTACAGGAACCGCCGACCGCCGACCTCGAACTACCAACCGCCATCCGCCTACCGCAAACTTTCGAAAACCTAAACCCTGAACCCTAAACCCTAAACCCCATACCCTGCCTTATCCAAACCGGCCCGAAATATAGTCTTCCGTCGCCTTTTCTTTGGGCTTTAAGAACAGAGTCTCAGTTGTATCAAATTCGACTAGCTCGCCAGTGTAGAAGAACGCCGTATAGTCGCTTGCCCTTTGAGCCTGTTGCATATTGTGAGTAACGATGACGATCGTATAACTTTGCTTAAGCTCGAACATTAGATCTTCGATCTTTGCAGTTGCGATTGGATCGAGGGCCGAACAGGGCTCGTCCATCAAAATCACTTCGGGATCAACCGCCATCGTTCTTGCAATACAAATCCGCTGCTGTTGGCCGCCAGAAAGTGCCAACGCGCTCTTCTTAAGTTCGTCCTTTACGTCGTCCCAAAGCGCAGCTTGGCGAAGGCATCGTTCAACAATCTCATAAAGTGCAACCTTGGATTTTGTTACGTGAATTCTAGGCCCATAATCGATGTTGTCGTAAATTGACATGGGAAACGGATTTGGCTTTTGAAACACCATCCCCACAACCTTTCGGAGCGCGACAGGATCCACAATCGGGTCGTAGATGTCTTGTGAATCAATCGTGATCTTGCCAGAGAATTTTGCACTCGGAATCAACTCATTCATCCGATTGAAACAACGTAGGAAAGTTGATTTTCCGCAACCGCTCGGCCCGATAAAGGCGGTTACACGATTTGGCGGAATCTTAACATTAACGTTGCGAAGCGCCTGTTTTGCCCCGTAGAAAAAGTTCACATTAGAGACCGAAATCTTGGGCTCTGCAAGCAAAGTCGGTGGTTCGGTCATAGTAGACGCCATCTGATTGAAAGTTTAACCGATTTTTTAGCTCAGATTCCCGATTCTGGAAGTTTGTTGTCGCAATGCATGATCTGCAAGCACGAGAGCCGTCATAGCTTCAACAATCGGGACCGCTCTGGGAAGCACGCAGGGATCATGTCTGCCGCGACCCTTGATCGTAGTGTTTTCGTGTTCGGTAGTGACAGTGCGCTGTTCGTGAAGAATGGTTGCTGTCGGTTTGAAGGCGCATCGAAATTCGATAGGCATTCCGTTCGAAATTCCTCCTTGAATTCCCCCGCTGAAGTTGGTCTCGGTTGAAACTCGCTTTGATTCATCTGCGAAGTACGGATCATTGTGCTCTGAACCTAATTGGTCAATTCCGTCAAATCCAGAGCCGATTTCAAAGCCCCGACAAGCCGGAAGGGAGAGCATTGCTCTCGCCAAATCTGCCTCAAGCTTGTCGAAAACGGGCTCGCCCCAACCCGCTGGCACATTTCGGGCAACGCACGAAACTGTCCCACCAACCGAATCCCCGGCTTTTCGCACTTCTTCAATATGTTCGATCATCTTGACCGACATTTCCAAATCTGGGCAGCGCACGATGTTGGACTCCACCTGATCCTTTGTTACTGAATTTGAATCTACAAATGCGTTCAAAAGATGAACTTTTTGAACCCACGCAACAATTTCAATGCTCCAAACTGCACGCAACAATTCTTGGGCTATTGCTCCGGCGGCGACTCTTCCAACGGTTTCTCTAGCCGAAGCACGACCTCCTCCTGCCCAATCTCGAATTCCGAATTTTTGATCGTAAGCAAAGTCCGCGTGGCTCGGGCGGTATTTGGTTTTCATTTCCTCGTAGTCGCTCGAACGTGCGTCTTCGTTTCGAACAAGCATGGCTATCGGAGTACCAAGTGACTTTCCTTCAAATATTCCGCTGAGAATCTCGACAGTGTCCGATTCCTTTCTTTGGGTAACAATTTTGGATTGTCCAGGTTTTCGACGATCCAATTCGATTTGAATGAGCTCTTCAGAAATAGCGAGCCCCGCAGGGCAGCCGTCAACTACAGCTCCAACGGCAGGGCCGTGGGACTCGCCAAACGTGGCGATTCGAAAAGCAGTCCCAAAGAAGCTCGACATGCAGATATTGTGAACGAATGGTGCTCGGGAGTGCGGAACGCGGGAAGCGAACTGGCGACCGCAGATTATTGCAAGGTCACCCTCATCCGAGTTCATCAGCTCGTCCCTCGCAGGATTCACTGTCCTTCTCCCATCAAGGGAGAAGGGAAGACTAAATCCTCTCACTTGATGGGAGAGGAAGTGCGAGGAACGAGCTCAGGTGAGGGTGATCCGCACTTCTAGCCACAACATCGGCCGTATCCTTCCTAATCGAAGAGTAGAATAGATTGTGCTTCGAATCGGACGTGTCGCTACAATGCAAGGAAGTCTGCGTCCGCCTTCGGACAAATCGCTTACTCACCGAAGCTATCTGCTCTCAAGCATCGCAAGTTCGCCTTCCATTGTTTCACATCCACTGACTGGAGAAGATTGCCAATCAACTCTTAAGTGCCTTTTCGAATTAGGTCTAAGAGTCGAAAACTTGCCCAACGGCGATCAAAAACTGATTCCTCCAGATGAATGGAAGCAACCAAATGCTCCACTTGACTGCGGCAATGCGGGCACGCTTTTGAGGCTGATCAGCGGCTTAATCGCCTCTCGCCCAATTACAGCAACTTTGTGTGGCGACGAGAGCCTGTCTCGCCGCCCAATGAAGCGCATTACTGAGCCTCTTAGGCTGATGGGAGCGCATATCGAGGGAGATATGCCGCCATTGACGATTCGAGGCTCAAGCAGACTTCTTGGAATTGATTATTCAAGCCCTGTCGCAAGTGCCCAGATCAAGAGTTGTCTTCTCTTAGCCGGACTTAACGCAAGAGGCACGACTTCGGTATCAGAACCGCACCTGAGTCGTGATCACACCGAAAGAATGTTGGGAGCTTGCGGTGTTCAACTCATTCGAGATGGATTGAAAGTTTCACTTGAAGGCGGCCAAAAACCAAATGGATTTGAGTTTTCGATTCCTGCCGATATTTCCAGCGCAGCATTCTTCATGGTCGCAGCGGCACTCCTGCCAGAATCCAATTTGATACTTCACGACGTGGGAATTAATCCAACTCGATCCGGAATACTAGACGTTTTTGCCCAATCTGGTCTTTCCGCATCTGTCCTTGATGAAAGGCAGTCGCTGGGCGAACCCATGTCAGATATCTTGGTCCGAGGTGGTAAAGTAGGTTCTTCGTTTTCGATTGAAGGCGATTTAGTCCCACGTCTCGTAGACGAAATTCCAATTCTTGCCATCTTGGCGACCCAGCTTGACGGTGTAAGCCGCATCCGGGATGCAAAGGAGCTTCGAGTAAAGGAAAGCGACAGAATCGAGGCGGTGGCAAACGGACTAAGGGCGATGGGAGCCGATGTTGAAGTGTTTGAAGATGGAATGGCAATTTCGGGTCCAACTCGGCTGAATGGTGCTCATATCGAAGCAAACCATGACCATCGAATTGCGATGGCATTTGCAATTGCAGGGCTGATTGCTGAAGGGGAAACGACTATTTCGGGCCAAGAAACTATCGCTACGAGCTACCCGAATTTTGAACGTGATTTATGGAGTGTATGCGTTGTCTAAACTAATTATTGCAATTGACGGCCCTGCGGGGGCAGGGAAGAGTACTGTTTCTCAACTGGTTGCAGCAAAGCTTGGCCTGAGACTATTGGATACAGGTGCCATGTACCGTTGCGTAGCTCTTGCTGCATCAAGGGATGGACTCAAATCCGATTCGAAACCGAGCCTTCTGGTTCAAATCGCAGAGTCAGTACACATTGATTTCAAAGCTGGCAATCCACAGAAAGTTATGTTAAACGGTGAAGACGTGACGTCGGCAATCCGTACACTTTCGATAGGCCAATTGGCGAGCGAAATTAGCGTCCATTCAGGGCTTCGAAAAGTCCTTGTTCAAAAACAGAAAGAAATCCTTGCCGAGGGTGATTTTGTACTGGAAGGACGCGATGTAACGACAGTTGTCGCTCCTGAAGCTCAAGTCAAGGTTTTTCTGACAGCGAGCATCGAAGAGCGCGCACGTCGAAGGTGGTTGGAAATGAGAGATCGTGGGGACGAAAGGCGCCTGCAAAATTTGGTCAAAGATGTCGTTCAGAGGGACCATCGAGACTATACAAGGGCGGATAGTCCACTCCAGCTTGCTGAAGAGGCTGTGATCGTAGAGTCCTTTGGGCTGACCCCGGAGCAAGTGGCTCAAAGGATCATTGATCTAATTGCCGAGTGATTGGTTGTTAGTTGGTGGTTGTTGGTTGTTAGTGCAAGGAGATTCGGTATTCGGTATTCGCGAATCGCGAATACCGAATTCCACATCCAAACCACCGCTCTCCCTTGTAACTTGGAACCAGATTCCGGCTCCGCCACTTATCAAATTCAATGACAAAAAAAGTTATCGGCGTTTTCGGCCCTGGCTCACGACATTGGGTGGGCGATGGATTTCACGTCCAAAATTTCTTCCCATCTAATAGGATTGGAGAGCACGTAAGCCCGTTCCTTTTGATGGATTATGCGGGTCCAACTCATTTCCCACCAGGTCTGCATCGGCATGGAGTGGATCGTCATCCGCATCGCGGATTCGAGACGGTAACGGTCGCCCTTCAAGGCAAGATCGAGCATAGCGATTCCGCAGGGAATTCGGGGGTCATCGGCCCTGGCGATGTTCAATGGATGACTGCCGGATCAGGCGTAGTTCACGAGGAAAAGCAATCACAAGAGTTTGCCGAACAAGGTGGGACACTTGAGATGGTGCAGCTTTGGGTGAATTTGAGAAAGGTTGACAAAATGTCGCCGCCTGCATACCAGACCCTTGTAGAAGGCGATATTCCGGCTGTAGAGATGGCTGGCGGCACATTAAGACTTATCTCAGGATCATTGAATGATTCAAAAGGTCCAGCCACAACCTTTTCACCCGTTACCTTGATTGATGCGACATTTGAATCAGATTCGCAAGTGGAGATTCCTTGGACTGATGGCGATACAGCAGCTATTCTTGTCCGTAGCGGCTCGATAGATGTCAGCGGTGAGCTTGCCAACGAGAGCTCCATCGTTGTTTTTGAAAGAATCGGCGATTCAATTCAGTTCAGCGTGGCTGCACATTCAAAATTGCTGATTTTCGGTGGAGAGCCGATTGACGAGCCGACGTTCTTTCAAGGTCCGTTCGTGATGAATTCGCCGGAAGAGCTTTCTCAAGCAATGGAGGATTATCGAGCCGGGAAGATGGGATAGCAAGTCGCTTTTATCAAAAAAAGCCCTGACACGGTCAGGGCTTTTTTTTTGAATTGTAAGGAGTGCAAGACTATCGAGCGTAAAACTCAACAACCTGCTGCTCTTGTGCTGCGGCAACAGGACATCGGGGGAATTGCCCCGGATCCGGCCGTTCTCCACGTGGGCCGTGATGACCGTGTCGGCGTGCTTGAACGGCCGATACGTGACCGCGGCGTACTGGCGATCCTCGTCCTTGAACGTCGGCAGCATGTGCCGGTTGAAGAACTTGGGCTCGCGCTCCTCCTTCTCGTCGCGGATCCGGCTCTCGCGGTCCGGCGTTCGCGAATAAACCTGCTGAAGGCGCAGGAGCTGGC
>JANNJE010000519.1:0-1778 GCA_031405735.1 Armatimonadota bacterium
GAGTCTTACAATTTCCTTCAAAGCCTCCGTTTGTTGATTCGACAATTTCGAAAATTCGAGTCCACTGTCTTCAAGAATGGCTGCGTCACGCTGGTTGGCGGTGACAATGTCTGCTGGGGCGGTTTTACCAATTGTTGCAGACCTCTTTTGTTCTAGCGAGAGAGAAATCACGAGCTGCCTTCCAATATCTTCCTCTTTTCCAAGCACTCTTAAATCCTTGTGAGGTCCTTCGAGAACTCGGGCTGGATTTGAACCCAAGAATTGTGGCGATGTCGCGACTAATCTTCCATCCAAGTAGGTAAAGCTGAGCGAAACATGATGACCTTCGAATCGCCATCCCCACTTCCCTTTTGGCGAAGGTTCGCCAAAAAATGCAAAGAAATACTGTTCCGGGTCTCTTCCGGGATTTCGCTCCATCTGCCTTAACACGTCTTCCAAATCTGCGCGAATGGATTCAACCTTTTTGAATCCTGCTTCGCTCAAGCATGATTTCAGCAGTTCTCTTGCAGCTTTGCGCTGAGTTTCGCTCATCTCTTTAAGCGTAATGCCCGCTCGGTTTCCCGGAACATACATCCAAGTAGTTCGAGAATCATCGTCAAAGTTAAGCAGGGCTTTGGACTTCTGGCTCTCGTTCAAGGTGCCAAGGAAAGTTCTAGCTAAGCCGTTGCTTTGGCCCGTTGGCAGGCTATTTGACGCGAAAATGATGAAAACGCTTGTTGCGAGCCACTTCATGAGTGACTTTTACCCGACTTCGGTTTTTGCCGGATAGTGGAAACGAAAATGCTATTGTGTGCAACCCAGGCGAATGCTTTTGCGTCGGTTAGGTATGCCGACAGATTTGCCTGAAATGATAGCCGCAATGGCGTGTTTTGGAGTGATCGTGGTGTGCCCTCTGGTAATGCTGCTTCTGCGTCATCAGCGCCAAATGGCGGAGCTGATTCATCGAAACCCGGACAACGATTCACTCAGGCGGCTCGAATACTTGGAGCATGAGCTTCGAGAGTTGAGGGCAGCGCAACATGAGTTGATGATCAAGAATGATGATCAAAAAGATATGGGGCGAGGCGACAGTACATAGCGAACTCACAAGACCTCATTTGAGCTTTCCTGCAATGCGACACGGCTAAGTGATTCGTCCTCTAATCTAGGAAGGCTAAATGATAGTTGCGTGAGAATGCCATACGAAATCTAAAATACAGTCTGCCTCGTCTACCTATAGTACATAATGATCGCAAGGTGATTCAAAAATGAGTAATCCCGTAATGAGAGATGGTTATTTTGACGGCGAATATGCTGATTCCGTCGGTCCGGCCATGACATTGGACGGCACCGTCCAAAAGATTTGCATATTGTTTTTGATTGTTCTGGCAAGCGCGCTGTTGGGCTGGGTTGCACCTATCATGCCAGCTGCAATCGGGGCTTCAGTTGTAATGATTGTCTTGAGCCTAGTTATTTGCTTCAAGCCAACAACTGCTCCCATCTTAGCACCGATTCACGGCATCTGCATGGGGTACTTCGTCGGCGTCTTTTCACTTATAACGGCGGCAATGTTGAAAGACTCAAAGATCGGCGGGCTAGCCATTCCGATCGCAGTTGGGGGAACCCTAGTTACGTTTGGCGTAATGCTTTTCCTCTATGCGCGCCGGATACTGAGGCTCAACGAAACCTGGAAGAACGTGATCATGGGGGCTACCGCCGCCGTGATGCTCACTTACCTTTTTACATTTGCGGCTTCTTTCATGTTCCCGCAGTGGGTCAACGGCCTCGCCATTTACGGC
>JANNJE010000520.1:0-2005 GCA_031405735.1 Armatimonadota bacterium
GATTTTACGGCTTCCGGCAACGTGCTGACAATCGTCTTGAAAAACACATCTGCTCAGGCATCCAACAATCCGGCCGACACATTAGGAACGTTGGTTTGGAATCAGACAGGTATGACATTTCTGCAGCCTCACGCAAGCAACAATGTTGACCAAGGTGCTTCCGCCGTGCAGTTGAACAACGCTGCATACACCGGCTCCTATGACCTCGACAAAGAGTATATGTACGAGGATGCATTTACTTTCCAAAGCGTCAATTTTGGACACGGAATATCCTGTGTCGGACTTGGCGTGTTCGGTACGAACACAGACACATTTTATGAGAGGATGAAGGGTCTTGGAAATGCAGGTAGTTCACCGGGAGATGACTTTTCGATTTCATCGTCCTTTGGAACCACCAATGCTGCGAACAATAACCCAGTTGTACGAAACAGCGTCACATTTACGCTCGTTGGCAGCGGGCCAATCAACCTCGCGGCAATCAACAATGTGAACTTTTCGTACGGTTCAGGTGCGCAGACAAATTCAGTTCCTGAGCCTGCTTCAATGGCAGCTCTTGGTCTTGGTGTAGTGGCTCTTATTCGCAAGCGTAGGAAGTAATGCTAGGGTAGAGGGTGCAGGGTAAAGGGTAATGAATCTCGTTACCCCAAACCCCAATCCCCAAACCCTACGCTGCACCCTTTGCCAATCGTGCAAAAGTTTCCTTATCCACGGCTCGCATCAGGCATTCTTCGTATGCCGACAGGCCTTGACGGAAGATTTCTGCCAATGACCGATCCATCGTTTGCATTCCGATTTGCGCTGAAGTTTCAATACTTGAATACATCTGGTGCGTTTTGCCTTCACGAATCAGGTTCTTGATGGCAGGTGTTCCCAACATGATTTCGATGGAAGCAACTCTTCCGCCGCCCAAGCGAGGAAGAAGCTGCTGAGAGACAACGCCTTCAAGCGTGTTGCCTAGCAATACTCTAATTTGTGCCTGTTGATCGGCTGAAAACACGTCAACAATTCGGTCAATCGTGGAAGGAGCGTTTCGGGTGTGAAGTGTTCCAAATACGAGGTGGCCGGTTTCAGCCAATGTCAAGGCAGCTTCAATCGTTTCTAAATCGCGAAGCTCTCCAACAAGAATGATGTCAGGGTCTTCACGGAGAACTGCTCGAAGGGCATTGTGAAACGTAAACGTATCTGCATGAAGCTCTCGTTGGTTGACCATGCACTTTTTATGGTCGTGAAGGTATTCAATTGGGTCTTCAATTGTCATAATGTGCGACGTTCGATTGTCATTGATGTCGTCAATCATTGAAGCAATCGTCGTAGATTTTCCTGAACCCGTCGGTCCAGTTACTAAAACCAATCCAGAGTGCCTTTTACAAAGCTCGCGGATGACAGTTGGCAGCCCAAGATCATCAAATGGCGGAATCTTGGTTGCAATCGCACGAAGTGCCCCAGCAACCGAACCGCGCTGCTTGAACACGTTGAATCGAAATCTGGAGAGATTTGTAACGCCATAGCCAAAGTCAAGTTCATGAGTTTGTTCGAACTTCTGGATCTGCTCGTCGTGCAAAGTGTCGTAGATGAGCCTTCGGCATTGTTCAGGAGAAAGAGTTGAAAACGGCAACGGCTGAAGTTCGCCATCTAATCGAATCATTGGCGGCAAGCCAACGGTCAAGTGTATGTCGCTTGCCTTGCGTTCGATTGCCATCCTGAGAATATCGTCAATGTGAATGTCATCAACTGGCAGGACATCAATCTGGTCTTTCAGTATTTTCGTATCCACCTGATCATGAATGTCATACTTGTCGCGATTGATTTTGAAACTATGAATATCGTCAGGCAGGTCAACCTGAATAAAGCGATCGTTCATATCAAGAGAGGGGATTTCGTCCGGATTCGAAAACGGATTGTCTCCAAAATCCGCGTCCTTAGACGATCTTGATGTCCCCTCGGCAGGATCAACAGGGACGGACTGAGCGGACGGCGAACGCTATGCCGGCATCCCGGCGCGCCC
>JANNJE010000521.1:0-3112 GCA_031405735.1 Armatimonadota bacterium
CACTCCCAAAAGGCTACGGTAATCTTCGCAAATGCTGCTGACCGCTATCACCATACTTTTTGCTGCTCCAGCGAATATTGAAACTTCATACACAAACCGCTCGATTCTGGTTTTCTCCAAAACGATGGGCTTTCGTCATGATTCAATCCCAAATGGGAGAAAAGCGCTTCTCGATATTGGCGCAGAGCGTGGTTGGTCGGTTACTTTTACTGAAGATGCAAGCACATTTGAGAAGAACCGCCTGAAATCATTCGACGCTGTGGTGTTTTTATCAACGACTGGGGATGTTCTGAATCCAGAACAGGAGAAGGCAATGACCAGTTTCATCCGAGATGGCGGTGGATATGCCGGCGTGCACGCCGCCTCCGATACAGAATACGATTGGCCATGGTACGGACAATTAGTGGGAGCCTGGTTCCTATCTCATCCGGCACAGCAGGACGCGGTTGTAAAGATCGAGGACTCTAATCATCCAAGCTGTCAACATTTGCCAAACCCATGGAAGCGTTGGGATGAGTGGTACGACTTCAAAGTTAATCCGCGAGGGAAAGTACAAGTCCTCGCTTCCCTTGAACCTTCGAGTTACAAGGATTCAAAAATGCCCGGAGACCACCCGATCATGTGGTGCCAAGAATTCGAAGGTGGCAGAAGTTGGTACACCGCTATGGGGCATGTCAAGGAGTCTTTCCAAGACCCGATTTACCTCAAAATGCTTGCCGAAGGCGTTGAATGGTCTTGTGCAAAGAGCAAAAGAGCCATCCCGTCTGGAGCAGAGCAAGTGACATGGAAGGGAACGAGGGGATGGGTTTATCAGCCTGGCTCACTTGTGAATTCCGGTCCAAGCCCGGAGCCGCTGACCACAAATGAGATGTTTGGCGATGTTACAGTTCACCTAGAGTTTCGAATTCCAAAGGGATCCATTTCAGGCATTTATTTGATGGGCCGATACGAGATTCAGATATTTGATTCATATGGCAAGAGTCTTCCAGAGCTAACATTTGCCGATTGTGGAGGGGTTTATCAACGATGGAAAGACGAAGCTGGTTTCGAAGGTAAGGCTCCGTTAGTTAATGCAGTTCGAGCACCTGGCGAATGGAATAGCTTCGATATCAAGTTTGTAGCCCCACGAATCCTACCCAGTGGAAAAAAGACAAATGCCCGTTTTGCAGAAGTAAAACTCAACGGCGTCATTGTGCAAAGAGATGTGCAGGTCACAGGTCCAACTCGTGCCGCCTTCTTTGAAAATGAAATGGAAAGTGGGCCAATTGTGCTGCAAGCCGATCATGGACCAGTGGAATTTCGAAATGTGTGGGTTTCGCGGGCAAAATCGCGCTAAACTGTTTTTTGGAGAAATTGACATGGAAAACAAATTGACAAGACGTGACGTGCTTAGGGGTTCAGCGGCGGCAGTTGTTGGGCTTGCGGCTGCAAAAGTTGGAGCGGTTGAGGCACCTGAGCCGCAAAAGGTTCCCCGTAAGGACGGACGCCTGCGTTTTGGAATCATTGCGTGCGGCGGCAAGGGCTGGAGCGGAATGGAGCAAGCAGCCGAGTTTGGCGACATCGTCGCTCTTTGCGACACTGATGCTCAGAACCGATCAAAGGCGATGCTAGAGCACCCTCGAGCAAGCTCCTTCGATGATTATCGAATCATGCTGGAAGCTATGAAGGGCAATCTCGATGCCGTAGTTATTAGCACCCCAGACCATCACCATGCAGTAGCCTCCATTCTTGCCATGCGCCAAGGCCTTCATTGCTACACGGAAAAACCTCTTTGTAGAACAATTTGGGAGTGCCGCCAGCTTGCAAAACTGGCGCGAGAGAAACGAGTTGCGACACAAATGGGCAATCAAAGCACTGCAAGCACTCCTATGCGAAAAGCAGCCGCGCTAATAAAAGCGGGAGCATTCGGCGCTCCAAAGGAAGTTTATCTGTGGACAGATCGTGCAAAGGGCTGGTGGCCGCAGGGCGTCGAACGGCCGGCAACTGGCAAAGTTCCGAAGACGGTTGATTTTGACTTGTGGCTTGGGCCTCGTCCGGTACGCCCATATTCGGATGGCTATCATCCGTTTGCTTGGCGCGGCTGGTGGGATTTTGGAACTGGTGCTCTCGGCGATATGGGCTGCCACATTTTCAACATGGCGTTTATGGCACTCGATCTTCGCGATCCGATTTCGGTGCAGGCCGAAACAAGCGGCCACAACCGAGACAGTTTTCCAGTATCGTCCGTCGTACATTACGAGTTCGGCGAGAGAAATGGGCGTCCGCCAGTCAAACTTCATTGGTACGACGGTGGAAATCGTCCTGACCCTAAAATTGCTCCAGGTTTTGCTTATGGTGAAAATGGGTCAATCGTAGTTTGCGAAAACGCAACGATCTACAGTCCAGACGAGTCAAATATTCAGTTCAAATTGGTTGGCGGCGCACCGATGCCAGATATCCAGGTGGACGAATCGCCTGGACACATGGCGGAATTCGCCCGAGCAGCACTTGGCGGCCCACCTGCTCGTTCCAACTTCCCAGACTATTCTGGTCCGTTGACCGAAACAGTTCTGCTTGGGAACCTTGCGATTTGGGCCAATGGGCCAAAACTCGAATGGGATGCGCGGCGGATGCAGGTGAAGGGAACTCACGAGTTCGACGAGCTCATTAAGCCGAAGTTTAATGAGGGTTGGCGAATTTAGGGCGTAAAGTAACACTTGTGTTGACGCCAAAAAGTTATGCAAAGTGCTAAGGTTGGAAAAAATGCGTCAGTACTTTGTGAGTGGAAATGGAAAAGCTGAATCGCATAGAAATTGACCCGGCAATCATGGGTGGTAAGCCGTGCATAAAGGGCACGCGAGTTACTGTCGGAACCATCGTTGGATTGTTCGCTGAGGGGCACGATGAGAGAAGGGTTCTTGAGCTTTATCCATATCTGAAATCTGACGAAGTGCGACAGGCACTAGCCTACGCTGCATGGCGGAGTCAAGAGCAAGAGTTGATCCTGTTTGATCAGCCATGAAATTTCTCGTTGACATGAATTTGTCGCCGTTATGGTGCAAGTTTCTCATTGAGGCAGGATTTGAATCGGAACAATTCGCAACTATCGTTGCTGCGAATGAGTGGCGATTGT
>JANNJE010000522.1:0-7911 GCA_031405735.1 Armatimonadota bacterium
GCCGAAGACATGATGCGATTTATCCTAGCGTTCACGTCTCAAACGAACAAAAAAATAGTTTCCCCGGCCTCAATTCGAGTAATGACCCGATTGCAAACCGGCGATTTACCTATGGATGGCGGCGATGAACGTGGGTTTGGCCTGGGATGGTCCGTTGTCCGAAGTCCAGGCGGGCAAATGCATCTCAAGTCCATCGGTACTTTTGGCCACACGGGGGCGTTTGGTACAGAGTTTTGGCACGACCCCTTGACCGGAATTACTGCGGTTTACATGACTCAGGGATTTGATGACTGTCGAAAGACGTTTACGACAATGGTCAACGCGGCATTTATAGGTGAATGACGAGCAGTTTGCTAAAGGACAGTTCAAAAAAACGGCCCCTTCAAAACTGAAGGGGCCCCCATAGTTTGATTCCGATGAATCTATTTGCGTCGTCGTCGCAAAAGTCCGAGGACACCTAAGCCCAAGGCAAGCATGGTTGCTGGTTCAGGGACTAGCTTCAAGTTGTTGACGTAAAAGTCGCCATTAGTGTTGAAAGTGTAGAACTGGGCCGTTTGGAGCTGTTGACCCGAAGAAATAAAGCTGCCATTTAGGGTCGTGGTCGAACCGCCAAATGGAGTAAGGTCTAGACGAAATCCGTTGCCACCTGTCATCCTCACAGCCACGTCAAGTCGCTGGCCGCCTGTAACTGCTAGTGCAGTTGCAGTAGATCCACCGAGAGCATTTACCGTCCAGAATCCCCCTGCTGCCCCAGAAAGGCTGAGCATATCTCGCCCCGGATTTGCCAAAAGGCTACTTCGAAACTCGACGCCAAATTCGCCTTGGGTATTTGCCTGTCCGGCGTTTCCGCCGCCCGCCATTATGCTGGACGAAAGGACCTGTCCAACGGTCATTGGAAGCAGAAGCCTGCGCCTTGCATCGGCTCCGCTAAATGCTTCGGTTCCTGCCCGAAGTCCGAATTGCTGAGAGCCCATGTTGAGCCCAAGTGCTAGATTTGTAATTAGAGTTGTCCCTTGGTTCGGAAAGGTCCCATAACCGCCGCGTTGCCATGGGTTAAAGCCAAATCCTCCGTTTAGGCCGTTTGTGGCCGCACCTTGATTTCCAAGAGGTGTTCCAACTTGGATGTATTCGTTGCCAACAGTATAAACAGCATTCGATGCTGTATCAAAAGCGATCTGCGAGTATGCAGAAACGGTAAGGCCGAAGCCTAGAGCAAGAATTAGAGTTTTTTTCATTTTGATCCCTCAATTTGGATAGCCTCCGATTCGCCAGCATTGTTGCTGTGACCAAACGGTTGGTCATCCTAAAAGCATATTACTATTATTAAGGTTAAGATAAGCACAAAAAATTTCTCAACTGGCAGAAATACTGGTGGCGCCATGCTCGTTTGAACCTAAGAGATACTTTTTCGTATCTATTCGCAGAAGATGGATAAAGTACTGATATTGCGATATCTTCAGCATCGTCGGGAAGCAGAGGAATCCCAATGACAGCTTGGCAAATTCCACAGGGAACGGCGACAGAAAGAGCTGGGAAAAGCAACCATCTCAGCTTTCACTATTTATTGAAATGTAAGATTTGGTAGTTTTACGTAGAACATTGAACCCGGCTCTCAATATATACTTTTTTTAGCAGTATCAGAACCCCAATTTAACTGAAAAGACGCCAATGAGATAAGTACAATAGATTCAGCCGAACCATTTAGAAGCCAGTTAGACGTAGAGAGAGGATTTACAACTAGAAAGAGGATAGGCAAAACAAGGAGAGTCTCGTGCGTATAGAAGCAATCATCTTAGCAGCTGGAGTCGCAACTTTTCTTGTCGCTGGCGTTGCGGCGAATCAGCAAAAGACCGCGCCTAGCCAAGCCCAAAAGATTTTTGCCCGCGCGAAGGCCGACGATTTCATGGGTGATTCGGGTTGCAACGATTGCCACTCGAAAACCGTGGAGGCGTTTCATGGATCGGGGCACGAAGCCTTCATGAAGAATCCGAAAGCCCCGCTTGAAAAGCAAGGTTGCGAAGGGTGCCACGGCGCAGGTTCCATTCACCAAGCCGACGAGAATCCAGAAGTCATTGCTTTTCGCAGCATGACTCCAAAGGAGTCCTCGGCCGCCTGCCTTCGATGCCACGAATCCACGCTCAGCGAACGCCACTGGAAACTTTCCTCGCACAGCCAAGCCGACCTTTCTTGCGTTTCGTGCCATCAGATTCACCCCGACAGCGAACCCAATTGGGTTACACGATCTGGCAAGGCACCTCCTCAAAACCCGAAGGCCGTGGTTCACGTTGCAAGGATTCAACCTAAAGCACTCTTGATGGCAGACGAAATGACCCTTTGCGGCCAATGCCATGCAAGCGAGGTCGCCAAATTCCGACTGCCGTCCCATCACCCAGTACCAGAAGGCAACATGGTTTGCAGCGACTGCCATACTGTTCATCCGAGTAAAGCTGCGAAGGGCAAGGTCGCGCACACAAAGGAGAATTGCGTAACGTGCCATAGTCAATTCGAAGGGCCATTTGCATTTGAGCACGATCCAGTTGCAGGAAACGGCGCGGACGGCTGCATGGAGTGCCACAAGCCGCACGGCTCTGGCAATCCCAAAATGCTGAAAGCGTTTTCTCGGGGGCTTTGCGCCCAATGCCATACCGAAAAACTTGGCTCCCACTATCCTGGCAGAACCTGTTGGAGTGCCGGATGCCATGTTGCATCGCACGGCAGCAATTCGAGCCCTCACTTTTTGCAACCCTAAGGAGTATATGATGTTTGCAAGCCGTAACACGAAAACCACGATGATCCTCGCCATGATGGCATTTGCGGTCGTGGCTGCGGCACAAGAAACTCCACCAGTTGATCCTGCACCTGAAGATGAAGTCGTTAAGCCAGTAAAGCGATGGCGGATTGATGCGGGCTTTGCCGATTGGGGCGGGTTTTCTGGAAATCGCCATCGGTTAAACCAATATGCGACTGTGCCGAAGGGCTTCGTGCTTCGAGATTTCGGGATGGTTTCTCCTTCCGGAGTACGTGGAAACTCGTTCCGCTTCGGGGTTCGAGGAGCGGCTGGCGGCGACCTTGCAGGTGAGGCGGAACTAGTTTTCGGCGGCCGGATTTACGCTCGGTTTCGAGGAATAGAAAACCGTTCGTACGACCCAACCCCGATTCCGATCGAAGAAAGCCGTAATCGTGCGTTGCGAGGAAGCCTGACTTATGCTGTCACTCCTTCGCTTTCTGCGTTTGTCCAAGTTGACGAACGCCGCCAAAACCGTTACTACGAGCCTCCCAAAGAAGAGATTCAAGACCGAACACGACAAACGCTAGCTGGAATTTCGGGAACGTTGTTCGGCGGCGATGCCGCGTTAACGTATTCGAATCATCGCTACCTAGATCGATCAGGAGAGAATCCGAATTCGACTCGGCGAAGCCTGAATGCGTCGTACGGCGTTCAAGTAAGCCCGACCTTTAGTTTGAGCGGATCGTACTCCCGCACGAATATTGAGCAAAACTTCTTCTTTGACAGCCAAGCCACCCGATGGGGCCTCGAAGGGTTAATGGAAATCGGCGACGACGCAACCGTCAGTTTTTATGCAAAGAACGAGGATTTCGAGCTCCCGAACGCACAGAACAACTTCGTTCGCAAGCGAATGGAGGGCGGCATCAACTTCCGCAGCCGGCAACCAAGTGGCACGTTCCAAATCGGCATACGCCACAAGGAAATGGAGCGGTTTCGCGACGACTTCGAGTTCGTGGACGTGCCATCTTACGACCGAATAGAAGCCAAGTGGTCGAGCAAGCTTCCAGGCGACCTTCGGTACGCGATAAAGGGAAGTTGGGATCATGTAAAAAGTCCGCCTCAACCAATCGGCGGGGACGAGCGACAGTTGATCTTCGATGAAAGGATTCGAGGTCAATTCAAGCTGGACGGCGGCAACGAGAAGTTCAGCGGCTACGGAGTTTACGATTTCAGCTACGATCAGAATGGACCGAGGGCAGTCAATGTCTATGGCCATACGTTGACTTTGGGCGGCAATTGGGTCGCCAACGTAACTACTTCGGCATATTTGGAAATGATTGCCGAAACGTATTCGGTCAGCCACGGATTTGAAGAAACAGGAATACGACTCGATCAATTCTTTCCTTCGGGCGTTTCGCTCGCAGGAGGAGCAACTTGGACACTTGGGACAACATCGAGCCTAACTCTTGGAGCTTCCCACTTTTTCGGCAGGAACGAGAACCCGCTGCTTCTTGATGGGGGAAACATCCGAAGCACCCAAATAACGCTCAACTACCAAAAGAGATTGAACGAAGACAAGCGATTTGAAGTAA
The DNA here is from genome assembly GCA_031405735.1 of Armatimonadota bacterium. Taxonomy (GTDB): domain Bacteria; phylum Armatimonadota; class Fimbriimonadia; order Fimbriimonadales; family Fimbriimonadaceae; genus JANNJE01. The sequence continues at coordinate 4,321 of JANNJE010000522.1, forward strand.
CGGTTGCCCCTTGGAGCTATACAGACAGGCTTGTCAGCCAAATGGGCTATCGCGCAACAGTAGTTTCAGTTAGTTTTGCAACGAAGTTTTGAAAGGAAAAATGAATTTGATGATTAAGCGAAAAATCTGCGGAGAAAAGCAATGAAATATAAATGGTTTTTAACAGCGTTCGCAGCCATCCCTTTTGCAGCGGCATTGTTGGCGTTGCAAAGTTGCGGCGGCGAAGGTGGTCCGACGGGGAATCCTGGAGGCCTTCCAGCACCAACTGCGGCGTTCCTAGCGCTTCTTTCACCGGAGCAAAGAGACGCAACCTATATCGGCAGCGAGTCATGTGCTACTGCCGTTTGCCATGGTGGAGCAACCGATGGCGACACAATATATGAGCATTGGAGAGACACGGTGCACTTTGACAAAGGCGTCGGTTGCGAGCGATGCCATGGGCCAGGAAGCGAACATGCTGCGGACCCGGAAACCGTAGGCAAAATCCTGACTTTCCCGCTTACTGCGTCGCCAGTGATTTGCGGACAATGCCACGGTCCAACCCACGACCAGTTCAGCATGTCGCAGCACAGCAACTTGGTGGTAAGCCCAGTCGCAAATGCGATTTTGAATCCCGGCCAATACGGCAGAACATCCCGGTGTATTGCTTGTCATAGTGGCGTCGTTCGCACGGCGATCAACAATGGGGCAGATTTGGGGGCCATGACGGATGCCGAAATACAAGAGTATTGCAGAGCAACCATGGGGCCCATTCCGCATGTCGCCGATTGTGTGAGCTGCCACGATCCGCATAGCAAAACTGGAAATTTGACAGACGACGGAAAAGAAGTTCAGCTACGCCGCAAAACGTTCAACACGGATATTACGCCTGTTGGCCCAGGTAGCACGGCGGCTTCCTTCACAACGTTCGATCACAGTTGCGCGCAGTGCCACAACGGTCGAGGCACCGACCCTGCGGACGCAAAGCTGAACTCAAGTACGACTCGCCCAAGTATGCACGACAGCAACCAATACAACATGCTGATGGGTTTTGGAGGGGTTGAAGGCTCTGGCCCCGTGCAGCGAAACACGACCCATGCGACAATTCCGGGGCAATGCAGCAAATGTCACATGCCCGATTCGAGGCACACCTTCACGGTGAGCTACGATAAGAGTTGTTCGCCTTGCCACACGGCCCAAGACGCAGCTGTTCGAGTTCAAAACGAAAAGGACACGATCATCAACCAGCTATATGCGTTGAAACTGCGCATGGAAGCTTGGGCGTTTGATACGTACGGCAACGACTTGTATTGGGACTACACTTCAAACATTACTGCCGAAGGTGGGACTCCGCCAACGCAGTCTGGAGTGCCGATTCAGATCAAACGCTCACGGCACAACTACTACTTCGTGATCCGGTCTGGCGACTATGGTGCTCATAACGCTCCGTACGCAAAGCACCTCATCATGATTGGCAACCAAAACATGGACGAGCTTTCGGCTCCGCTGGCTCGCCCAACAAACATCTCTGTCGCCGCAAAGTTCCAGGCTCTGGAACGGGATAAAAAGAAGGCATCAGCCGCGGACATGACGGAGGATGATCACTAACCGCTGAGGGTGCCAGCCGATTCCCCCGACTGGCACCACCATTTTAGTGATTTCCGATCATTAGCTTCATACTGAAAGGCCATGGACGCAAATACACTAACTGTTTCAACTCCGCCCGCATGGTCGCTTGCGGTCGGCGACGCGGGACGCTTAAGCGTCCTCGTCGCCGTCGCGCTTTTTGGAATCGCCGCGCTTGCATGGCTTTTCGGCAAATCAGATGCGCGGTTTGAAAAAGTCGGCAAATTCGCCTTTGCCGCAGGTTGCCTGTCGACGATTGCGATTTTTGTGAGTTTGGCAACGCTATTCCTCAACAATCGGTTTGAATTTGAATATATTTGGGCACATTCAGATCTGAGGAACCCGCCGATTTACAAGCTTGCAGCAGTCTGGTCCGGCCAGCAAGGAAGCTTCTTGCTTTGGGCAGTCGCGGCAGCCACTTTTGGCCTTCTCGCCGTAGGGAGAACCGCTGAATATCGCCGCTGGTACAGCATTATCTACTCGGGATTCCTAGGAGCCATTGTGGCGATCCTAGCCTACGAGTCACCTTTCAATCTCATCCTGTCAGAGGGAGCAGCAGTGGTTCCTGCCGATGGAAGAGGACTTGCACCTTCTCTTCAAAACTACTGGGTTACGATTCATCCTCCAGTTATTTTCTTTGGATTCGGTTCACTAACAGTCTTGTTTGCACTTGCCTTAGCCGCTCTCATAACAAACAAACACGACGCATGGATTGGAATCGTTCGACCTTGGGCAATCCTCTCGACCACTCTCGTCGGAGTCGGTCTTTGCATGGGCGGATTCTGGGCCTATGAGACTTTAGGTTGGGGCGGATTTTGGATGTGGGACCCCGTCGAAAACGTCAGCTTCGTCCCTTGGTGCCTTTGCGCCGCTTTCATCCATGGGGTTATCGTCCAAGTTGTAAAGAACAAATGGAAATTGGCAAATCTTCTCATGGGTGGGTTGCCATTTCTGACGTTCGTATATGGGACTTTTTTGACCCGAAGCGGATTTCTAGCCGAAGCAAGCGTTCATAGCTTTGCTGAAATGGATCGCTCTGCACTGCGTTTGCTCATGGGCGTGATGGCCATTTCAAGCGTAACGTTTTTCGGACTCTGGAGCTTTCGCGCCATCCAATCGCGAAAGATTGTCGAGCCGCCTGTCGCAGAAGTCAAAGGTGTTCATAGAGAAGGAATCTATCGCATTGGCGCGATGCTTTTGGGAACCATGGGCTTGGCGACGATGATCGGGATGAGCATTCCGTTCTTTATGGCATTGCAAGGCCGACCTCCCAAGGTCGTCGAGGAAGCGACCTATCACAAAGTGCTTCCTTGGATATTCGTGCCGATAATGATCCTCATGGCGATTGCTCCATTTGTCGCGTGGAACGGCGCATCCTTGAAGGACATCCTAAAGCGAGCCTATTCGCTTTTCTGCATTGCGATCGGAGCCTGCGGATTCATACTTTTGATTGTTGTGTTTAGCCCGCTAGGCAAGCTTGCAGATCTGACGGGTACTTCGAGTTTCCCGTTTGGATTGAAAATTTCGAATCTTGCATGGGTTGTGTTCTTAGCTGGACTCAGCGTTTTGATTTTGGTCGGTACAGCATGGCGAATGTACGAGCTTCGCAAAGCTTCCAAGCTGGCTTGGGCTTCGTTCATCGCCCATAGCGGAATCGCGATGCTTATGGCTGGTCTCATTGTTTCGCGCGGATTCGAGCGCAAGATTCAAACATTCGTAATGGATGGGCACCCTGGAACTCTCATGGATTACGCCATTCGGTACAAGGGAATGACTTCAAACTTTGCAGATAGAGAGAATAAGATGCAATTTGAAGTCATTTCGGCGAATGGTTCGAAACCTGTCGAATTTGTGGCTTCGCCTGGATTCTATTACATTGAGGATGACGGACACAAAGACCCGATGGCGTGGCCGCACGTTCAGCGAACAGCGTTTTACGACCTCTATTTCACGATGCACGAGCCTCAGCGCGACGCAACCGAACCC
>JANNJE010000523.1:0-15760 GCA_031405735.1 Armatimonadota bacterium
TTTCCCTCACGGTACTGGTTGCACTATCGGTGACAAATCGTGTTTAGCCTTACCCGGTGGTCCGGGCGGATTCACGCGGAATTCCTCGTGTACCGCGCTACTCGGGTACACCCTGAATTTGGTTGAGTTTTTGAGTACGGGCCTGTCACCCTCTATGGGAAAGCTTTCCTGAATGTTTCCTCTAACTCAATACCAATCTTCTTTTCTAAATCTCTCAAACTCAATGAACGTTCGGTCTTCGTTGTTGGCATGTTGTTGGCACGTTGCTGGCAAGTTGTCTGCAGGTTGAATTCAACCTGCTAACTACCTGCCGACTACTTGTCAACCACTTGCAAACCACTTGTTTCCGTCCCATTCATTCAGTTTGGGAGACTTAGTGGATGCCCCACTACCCCAGCCGGCAAGCCGTCTGGTTTAGGCTGGTCCGCTTTCGCTCGCCGCTACTTACGGAATCTCTTCGATTTCTTTTCCTCTGCTTACTTAGATGTTTCAGTTCAGCAGGTTCCCTCGAATAGGCTATGTATTCACCTATACGTGACAGAGTATTGCTCTGCCGGGTTTCCCCATTCGGACATCTCCGGATCGTCGCATCTGTGCTGCTCCCCGAAGCGTTTCGTCGCTTACACGTCCTTCATCGGCAATTTGTCCCTAGGCATTCTTCGCGCACCCTCAAAAGCTTATTCTTACGAAGCAAAAAAATTGAGTGCTCGATGCACACGCTAGTATAAAAAAACGCTATATGCAACTGTCAAAGATCTCGTCGCTGGCTACACATTGACAACCAAACAGGCGTCAAATGCAGCGAAATAGAATAATACCAGGCTCTGGACAAGTTGTCAAGGGTGGGGTGTCGTTATGTGTCTCTATTGTCGCTGTTGTCGCTATTGTCGCTCAGAAATCAAAGGTCGCTTTCGATTGCCCGAAACGCCACATAGTGAATACCCAGCGGCAGTGGAAGCGACCACGTAGCGACAAAAGCGACAAGAGCGACCCCTAGACCTACAAAAGAAGGAATTCACAGCCCCCACGTCGAAACACAAAATCTAATGTGAGGCCGAAAAATGTCCAAAATCAAACTTTCTCTATTTACCCTAGCTCTTTGCGCCGCCATGAACCAAGCACAAGCCCAACCCAAAACTTTCGCCCAAGACGTGTCTTTCCTTCAAAAATACGTACCGACAGTTGTATTGCGAAGCGGAAACTCGGCTGTCGCGTTAGTGCCGGGATGGCAAGGACGAGTCGCAACAAGTACATTTGACGCTAAAGCAGGCGCAGGAAACGGGTGGCTGAACTACGAGCATATCGCCAGCCGAAAAATCGTCCCTCACATTAACGTTTTCGGCGGTGAGGACCGTTTTTGGATCGGTCCAGAAGGCGGCCAATTCTCAGTTTTCTTCAAGAGTGGCGATCCATTCGACCTTGCTCACTGGCAAACACCCGCACTCATTGACACCGATGCGTTTACGATCACCAAAAGGACGGCGACGAGCGCAGTTTTTGAAAAGGACGGCATTCTCAAAAACTATTGGGGAACCCAATTCAACCTGAATATCCGGCGAGAAGTCGTGATGAACTCCAAGGCGAGCGTTGAAGCAGTAGTTGGTGGCAAATTGGGAGCAGGCGTCAGATACGTAGCCTACGAAACTCGAAATACCGTTAAGAACACAGGAGACCTAGCATGGAGCCCTGATACTGGTTTGCTTTCCATCTGGATCTTAGGAATGTTGAAGCACTCACCCACTACTACGGTCATCTGCCCGTTCAATCCAGGTCCAGAATCCAAAATGGGGCCGATTGTAAACGACACGTATTTTGGCAAGGTGCCTGCAGATCGCCTGAAGATCGGGAAGAACGCCGTTTTCTTCAAAGCGGATGGGCAGATGCGAACCAAAATTGGCTTGAACCCCCATCGCTCGACAACGGCCTGCGGCAGCTATGACCCTGTTAGAAATCTGCTCACGATCGTTCAATATTCCAAAAAAATCGGCGAGACGATGTTTGTGAACTCCATGTGGGAAATGCAAGATAAGCCATACGGCGGAGATGTGGTTAACAGCTACAACGACGGCCCTCCTGCACCCGGCAAAAAGCCCCTTGGCCCATTCTATGAGTTAGAGACTTCGTCCCATGCCTTGGCGCTTGCTCCTGGGCAATCGAGAACGCATTTGAGCCGAACGATGCATTTTTCTGGTTCTCGAGCAGAACTGCAGAAAATCGCAACGAATGTGCTCGGGGTGAGTTTGGACGAAGTTGTAAAAGCGTTCTGATTTCGGTTCAATCTAGGGGTTGAACCAACTCGCAGTTGTCGGGTCGTTTTTGAAGAATGAAAGCAGCAATTGCGCCACTTTTTCACGCCCGGACGTTGCAGGATGAGTTCCATCTGTTGCGAAATCGCTCGGCAGCCAGACAAGGGTGTCAATCTGCCTTCCGTTTGGTCCGTCTGCCCACAAATATGGTCCCCAGAGCATAATCGGAGCCACAACTGGTCCAGACCGTGGGTTGCAATTCAAGTTTCGAGCTCCATTGATCTGGTCGAAAATGAGTTGACGCATTGCAAATGCGCTTTCATATGCGTATGGCTCGGGATTCAATCCTGTCGTCGCATAGCCTGCATAGATGCGGCTGGACAGATATGCAATTTCCAGATTAGGAAACACTAGCTTCAGTTTTCGCACTACGATTGCCGTATCCGAGCGAAGACTATTGGCATGCAGAGGATACTCGCCAAGAGTCGCTGGGTTGGATTGCGCGAGCTTTATCCATACCGCTTGAACTTGTGCATTCGAGGTTCCACTGTTCGCCAATCGCTGAGCAAGAACATCCCAAGGGTTTTGATTTGTAGCCCACGCTCGAGCCGTTTGGCCGCCTTGTGCACCATCTATTAGGGTGACTCTCGGTGACCTTTGACCCGCAGCACTTGCAATTTGTATGAACCTTGAATACTCCTGCGTGGTGTTGGACATACCTATCGAAACAAGCCCAATCCTGCCAGTTGGAGAAGGATTTCCTGCTGCATCTCTCGGCATGATCCGCTTTGCGGCCCTTCCCGCAGCCCGAAAGTGTTCAAGTGGCGGGCGATTAGAATTTCGACCGTACAGCCCGCCCGCCTCGCCCTTGTAGAGCTGTTGCCCAACGAAATCGGTCAGCGGGGTGAAGCTCGGTAGCTGATGGTTTGTTGTGCCAACAAGCTGCAAAATGGCGGCTAAAAAAATGCTTATTCCATTCATAATTACCCCTATATCACAGAGAGACGAACTCACAATCTCGTAAGTTCAATTTGCCCCCAATTGTCGCATCTCACATTTAAGCTGGAGCCAGATTGCCTTGGCGCATTAGCCCGGCCAATTTAGAGCCCGTCTCGTCCGGACTGGGTATTTTCAGGTTTGACGGTTGACACAAAAAGGCTTGGAGTGACATTGGATGAGGAATTGAATTCTGAATCTAGATGTGCGCGGGCCAGTCCCTTCTCCCTCGATGGGAGAAGGCCTGTGAATCCTGCCGAAGAATGAGGGTGATTTAGCAAGTTTCTCAATATTTGTCACCCTCACCTGAGCTCGTTCCTCGCACTTCCTCTCCCATCAAGGGAGAGGATCGAGTGACCAAAAACTAACCAATACTCAGCCCAGCTTGATTCCAATCATCCAAAAACCTCTTCAAACCCGAATCCGTCAGCGGGTGCTTGAAGAGCATCTGCAATATCTTGAAGGGCATCGTGCTCACATGAGCGCCAGCTTGAACGGCTTGAACTACATGAAGCGGGTGCCGCACAGAGGCAACTAAAACTTCCGACTCGAATCCGTATGTGTTCACCATGTCCACTGTATCGGCCACGGCATCCATCCCATCGCCCGAAATATCATCTACTCTTCCCACAAAATTGGAAATGTACGTCGCGCCAGCTTTTGCTGCTAAAAGAGCTTGTGAAACGGTGAAAACCAAGGTCACATTCGTGCGAATTCCCTTGTCAGTAAGTGTTGAGACCAAACGGACACCAGGTTCGATCAACGGAACCTTCACAACGATTTGCTCATGCCAGGAAGATATTTCTAGGGCTTCTTTGAGCATCGTGTCGTAATCTGTAGCTACGACTTCCGCCGAAATTGCTCCGCCTGGCATCAGTTCGCAAATTTTGAGAACTGTTTCCTTAAATCCCTTTCCCGATTTAGCGATGAGCGTTGGGTTGGTGGTTACGCCGTCAATAATTCCCCATTCGGCGGCCTGCCGCACTTCTTCCACATCGCCAGTATCAACAAAGAGTTTCATCGAGGGAATTGTACTTGTTGGCTTTGGGAGTGCGCGGGCTAAGCCCCCTCCTTTTTGCGAGGAACGAGCAAAGAGGTGGAGGTTGGGGATTGAGTTTCCGCTGATCAACGAAGTGACTTGACCAAAGAGACCATTTCATTTTTTCTTAGCTCAGTCTCATATCCATGCCGTAACATGAGACGGTGCAGTTTCTCATTATCCTCTGCCGTATAGGTTCTTGCCTTAGCCAAGTTTTTGGAAAGCATCCACGATTCGCCTGTTTCGATGAATTCGGAAGCGATTCCAATGCCACGGTGTTCTGGAAGTACGTAGAAAGTGGAGAAGAGGCCGAAAGTAGCGTTGTCAGTTGTTGGTTGTTGGTTGTTGGTTTGTTCTTCCCCGCTCTCCCCGATCGCCTCTCCGCTCTCTTTTTCGACCCTCACAATTGTATGCCCCACAATCTCTCCTGTAGAAAGCTCGGCAACAAAGATTTGACCATCGCATTTTGAGGGATCAAGATGGAACTTGACGCGCTCAATGAGCCATTCCATGGAATACATCGAACTGCCAACTTCCTCGCTGATCACTTCAACCAATGTCTGGCGCATCCGAGATGCAACGAGCTCGATTTCGGCCTGAGAATCCGGATTGATCGGGCGAACTTTGTGAGTCAAATTCAAGATAAGAGATTTACCTCTAATCCAGGAGTTCTAGCTAGCCCTCTTTTACTACTTCAGCCTCTCCGTCACATCCTCAAACACCAATGGATGCTCCCAGCCCGAAAAATAAGACTTATCTTCTGCCAACTTTAGGTTAAGACCAAACAGTTCGCTTAGCACGATTCGAAATGTGTTGATCGGCGTTATCGAGCTATAAAGCCGCTTTTGGACTTTCTCTGGGCCGCGAACAGCATAAAGGATTCCAAACAGCTCGCCTAAATTTGTCTTCTTCAAGTCGTTTTGATCTGTTTCCGATTTTGGGCCGTGATCTCCTTGCAAAATGATGATCGAGTCAGGCGAAGCAGATTTGATACTGTCAACAGATTCCAGAATTCGCCGATTCACGTATTGAAGCTGTCCAATATAGCCAGAACGGTAACCGTCTAGATTTCCACCCATTTCCATATAGTGATTGCCATCCCAGAGTCCAAATGGAATTTTCTGGCGAACAGATTCACCGTTAGGACCAAAGGCAAACGGAGGATGAGGAGCCAAAATATGGCAGACAATGAACCGAGGTGAGCTTCCCTTCTTTGCGAGTTGTTTCAAACTTTCAAAGCCTGAACCGAGTTGATCTCGCCTTCTATCCAGCCCACTTTGCAAGCCTTGAGTTGAATATCGGATCGGAGTTTTTGCCAAGAGCGCATCTAAGAAAAGTGAGAATTTCCCAGAATCTTCAAGCACGAAATCGGCAGATTCAAATGCGAGTGATGGGAAGCCCGTCGTAATCGCATAGTAATTGTATCCGTAGCCGCGGAACACTTTGGCCGCCATGCTTTGGTCCACCATTTTGTCTAAAAACATTCTGTCAAGCGAAGTGTTGTTTTGCGGACGCGGAAGGCCCTCGATTCCTACGAGATTGAGGGAGCTTGCAAGCGAAATTTCTGTTTCGCAAAAGTTAGACTTGGCATCGTCGGCAACATAGAACCCGCGTTCCTTCAAGCTCAATAGGAAGCTCTTGTTATCAAAACTGTACAACTGCTTTAGGGTCGAGTTCGAACCGTAGCCGTCAAGAATGATGTAGAAAACGTCGGGTCGTTCTTCAGGCATTTTTGCAGTGGCGTTTGCGAGCGTGCCCTGTTGAAGCGGTCGAAAAGAGATTCGCTTAAAAGTGGTACTTCCTATCGAAAACAAAACCAAAGCAACGATAACGCAACTACCGATGTTAAGGAATTGATTCACATACTGGTTGTGCTTGCCCTTCCATCCTGCACCGACAATGACAGCCAGCGCAACAAGCACCCACGAACCAACTAACAATGCAGAATCAAGATCCGAAATGTTCTGCGCGGCACGTCGAAATATCAGTTCGAGGGCTGCGGTATGCGAAAAAAAGCATATAAGGAAAGCACTTGTTACTGCAGCGGCTCTAACCTGGTCTTTTAGTATCTTGAAAGTTGAAAACCATAGCAAAAGCGATATTCCTAGGAGTGCAAGCGAGGGCGCAACAACGTCACTCCAGGGAACAATTCCCGCATTGACCGAATAGAGCGTCAGCGGAAAGTAGAGCGCAAACAACGGTGGATGAATTGCCTTGATCGCCTTCAAAACTATTCCCGCCTACGATAGTGGTAGAGAATCCGCTTCGAATCTGCAACTGGCACACTTTCAATCAGTTCAAATTTCTTGCCGAATGCGGCTTCAAATTCCTCCTCGCTATATTTGTAAAAAATATCTTCGCGAGAGCTAAGCATTCTTTGAACTTGCGAGTCAGATTTCGGCACAAATTCAATGATCAAATTGGAAGCAAGTCGGCTGAAAGTCTCAGAAATCATTGAAAGCGGAACGTTATTCGTGATTGCAAGATGGTGAACAACCGCGAGTGCCATTACAGTGTCCGCGTCTGCTCGTTCAAAAAATGACTTTCTTTCTGACAAACCCCAACCGATTGCAGGCGATGGCGCGCAAATATCGTTGACTAAGGGAAGGATGTTCTTTTTTGACTTCTCCTTTAGGTCTCGATAATGCCGATCCACACAAGCCGCATCCATATCCCAAGCGACAACGGACGCCCCACGATCGCTAGCAAGAGAGCTAAATTCGCCTGTGTTCGCTCCAACGTCCCATACAATCTTTGGCTGAATCTGATCGAGCATAACCCCAACCAGGTTTTGCTTTGACTCCATCGCTTCTGCCGAATAGTTTGTGTCTGTGTAGTAATGGGACCATTTCGTTCGCCCATGATGCAATTCAAGGGAGGCTATTGTACGCTCTAGGCTGTCCACCAAGCCTAACATTCCTGCCTTCGACACCTTTGTTTTTGGGCGCGAACTTCCTCCAACGCTGGCTGAGTTTAGTGATTTTGAATGAGCTTGAAGGTGCAAGAGCAATCCCGGTTTTAGACGTTTTTGAAGCGGGATCAAACTGACCGCCAGATCAAGCGGAATCCCGTCCATAAATGCCATCAAAAAGCGCTGCGTGTCAATATGTCCAGCAGCGGCCAATGTCAGAGGAGCCAGAAAATGGCGGCAGAATTGACCATAAGCTTGCCACGGATTCCCTTCACGGTAGATTTCAAAAGATAGCGAATCAATGTGGACTGGCTTGCCATCAATAAACTGAATATTGTAGGCAGTTGCATCCTTGAGACTCATTCCAAGCGCTATAGATTTGCGCTGAATTCTAAGCGTGAGCAACGCGGCATCCTTCAGTTGGGAAAAACCCCATTCATATGGATATGAAATGAAGGGGACTTTTTCCGGTTTCAGAACTGCAATAGCACCCAGAAACTCTGCTTCTGAAAACTTGATCTCCTCATGGCCTATTAGATCGCCAACTTTTTGTAGCGATTGCCAAAGGCCAGAAGATTTGATAGCATCAAAATCTTCTTGGAACGAAGAGTTTACGACGCGAAAGGGTAATCCATCTTCAAAAAAGACGAAGCCGTCTGGGTCTCGAAACGAGGACGGTTCTCGAGTCGATGTCATTGCTGAGTGGATTCGCATTCAACGGCTGAAACGCTCTTTTTGCTGCGGAATAGGTTCGTAATCAGCGTTCTTCCCACAAACATCAGTCCTAAAATTCCTGACACTGCCGCTTGCATTAGCATGCTGCCTGTTGCGCCGTCAATATATCCGAACGCAAGTGCCGGCAACGTTACTAAAGCGAGACAAGGTAGTAGTCGGTTTGTTCGTTGATTCTTCATGTTCAAAGATGAAGAACGATGTGTCACTAATAATGTTCAGAACAATTTATTAAAAATGTAATTTTCATTGTATTGAACCTAAGATTGGTAATTTTTGCATTAGCAACCAATCAATTTCGACGCTAACTCATTCGTCATTTACGACAAACAAAAAAACTCTACGAGCATAACTAACATCAATGGTTAGCTACTCGTAAAGTTATTTAGTTTGGGTTCTTTTAGATTCTTTTCAGAATCTCATGCGAAGCCTCTGTCAAGTAGACGGGATCGAGAATGGAATCGTTCGGCAAATTTAAGAAAGTTTCTTGTAGACCAAAAAAGTTTTTACTCGAGAATATTGCCAATCTGAAAGTTGAGTTACAGACTTCAATGTCGGAATTTCTCAAGCTGGTTCGCGAACTGTAGACTGTGTAAGTAGCGAAAGGCACGCCTCCAATGCATCATCTACCGATATTTCGCGCATGCACTGACGAAATTCGTCACCCCTCAGTGGACAGCTTCGCAGCTCGCATGGCCAACATTCCATCGAGCTTGGGGGAACAAGAACGGTGCCTTTGCCCAGCGGCCCTGTCCGATGCGATGAGGTAGGGCCGTAACAGATTACGACTGGCACACCTAAGGCCGTTGCAATATGCATCGGGCCGGTATCTGCCCCGAAAACGAGCGAGCAGCTCTGGAGTTCGTACATCGTTTCTGCGAGAGAAGCGCCGATTCGATTGTGAATGCGATTGCCGCATGGCATCTGCTCAGCAAGTGTTGTTTCATCACTACCTCCGATCAACACAAATTCGCGATCAGAATTACTGAGTAGCCTTTTAGCAAGTTCGACGAAATGTTCAATGGGCCAAGCCTTGTTTTGTCGCCTAGTACCCACGCCAAGGACCAAGCCAATTCTTACTTTTTGCGATTGTTGCGCTAGGTTTATTGATGAACCTTGAATACGAGGAACTAGATCTTTGCGAGCCATTGGCAAAAGGCCGAGACCACGTTGAAAAGCTTCGTAATACTCTTCGGCAACGTGAAGCCTTGGGGAATCTCGCAAAGCCATCCCGCGTTCCGAATATCTCTGCTTTTTGAGAGTTACCGAAGGCACTTTGCAATACCAAGCGATCAATTTGGATTTGACTGCGGGCATCAAATTCACAATCAAATCCACTCTCTCTGCCTTGATTTTGCGAGCAGCAGCTAAGGTCGCAGCATATCCGATAGGATCGCTGTTTCTGGGCCATTCGTGGACTTTTGAAACTGATGCCATAGGCTCTAATAGTGGAAAACAACTTCGGTCCGTCAAGATGTGAATCTCGACGTCAGGACGCTGAGCCTTCACTTGGTCAAAGCAGGCGGAAACATGAACCACATCGCCCAAAGCACCACGTCGAATGACGAGTACCTTCAAATTGCAAATCCCCTAAGTTGGATCAAACGAAGGAGGTTACAAGGCATAAATCTCGGAATACTTTGCTCTAAGTCCCTCAAGATAATCTTCAGCTCCAATCGGCTTTCCTGAAACACTCTGAACCAAATCCTTCGGCTGAAATTGGCATCCATGCCGGTAGATATTGTCTCTCAACCAACTAAGAATCGGCTCAAAATTGCCCTCCGCCATCATTGCATCAACATCGCCAAGATCGCGTGTCAGGCAATTCCAAAACTGGTAGCTAAGGCAATTCCCCATTGAATAGGTTGGGAAATAGCCGATGAGTCCTGCCGACCAATGAACATCTTGAAGGCAACCAACCGAGTCTGTTTCAGGCGTCACACCAAGATAATCTTTGTATTTCGAGTTCCAAGCATTTGGAATATCATTGATGTTCATCTTTCCGCTGAGTACATCGCACTCGATCTCAAATCGAACCAGCGTGTGCATGTTGTAAGTAACTTCGTCTGCTTCCACACGAATGAAAGAAGGCTGTACTTTGTTTATTGCCGAATACCAAGTGTCCAGATCAAAACTGATCAGGGCTGGAAAGTGCTCTTGCAATCGAGGCAAGAATCGGCTCCAAAAAGCCTTTGACCTTCCGACAATATTCTCCCAAGTTCGGGACTGGCTCTCATGGATTCCAAGCGAAACACCGCCTGCCAACGGGCTTCGATCCCATTTCTTGGGGCTACCCTGTTCGTACATCCCATGCCCTGCTTCATGCAGCGATCCAAAAATCGCAGAGCCTATGTAATCCTTGAATCGTGTGGTCAGCCGAACGTCGGTGGTTGAAAAATTAGCACAGAAAGGATGTGGAGCGGTGTCTTGCCGTCCATTGTTCATATCAAAGCCAATTTCCTTCACAATCATTTCTGTAAAGGCTCGCTGCTTGGATTCATCCCAAGTTCCGTAAAGTTTAGAGTCATCCGGCTTGACGGAACTCTCGCCGATGGCTTTTATCAAGTCAACATTCGATGCCTTTAGCGTGTCGTACATTCGTCGGCAATCGGCTTCGGTCGCGCCTTCCTCGTAGAGATCAATTAGCGCGTCGTAAATGTGTTTCGTGTAGCCGTAGCACTCGGCCTCCTGGCGAGTGAGATCGAACATTTTCTCGAGCCATGGCGCGAATTTTGCAAAATCGTTGTTCTTTCTGGCTTTCACCCATTCTTCGTGGGCAAGTGCGCCTAGACGATTCTTTTCGGCGGTGAGAGTTGGAGGAAGCTTGGTTGCTAGGTCGTAGCTTCGCTTCATCACTCGAACCATGGCAGCATCTTCCGAATTGGGGGCGGCTTCTGTGTTTGCATTTTCAATCAGCCGACCTGTTTCATCAGCGGTTTCCAGATCAAAGCGCATTTGAGAGAGAATTCCAATATGCTCGGCGCGAGCATCAGCTCCTCCAGGCGGCATATAGCATTGCTGATCCCAATCCATTAGGCCGATGGCCATGGTTACAGCGTTGATTTGATAGGCTCTGTTGCGAAGTTTGGCGACGGCTGAATCTGTTGAAACGGTTGCTGACATGACGTGAATTGTACCGGGATGGCTTTGGGAGTTTTGGGATTGCGAGGGCTCGACCGCGCTCTTCTTGGAACTTCACTATTGTTCAGAGTCAAAGCGCGGTCAAGCCCGCGCACTCCCAAGATATTCCCAAAAATTCTTACTAGTACCTCAATAAAATTGAAACGCAGAGCCGATTTCATCGGTATAACAATCACAATGAGCAAGCAGAAATATCACGACCTGCCGTACAAAGATCCAGTTTCGGGTTCAGATTTGTACGTGAGCGAGCTCACAAGCGAGGAAAGCGGAGTTACCATTCGAGGCAAGTTCGCTGTTCCCCGCTATTCCAAGCTCGACAAAGAAAACGCAAAGTTCCTCGACCTCTTTTTGAGATGCCGAGGAATGCTGAACGCCATGGAAAAAGAGCTTGGAATCAGCTATCCAACCGTTCGTGGAAGGCTCGAAAACCTTTTGGTTGCCCTCGATTTGACGCCCGTTAAAGAGAGTCCAAAATCGAAGGATAAAGCAAAGGAAGCCGAAAAGCGGCGAAAAATTTTGGATCAATTAGAGAAGGGCGAGATTACAGCCGAAGAGGCAAAGACAAAGATTCGTGGAGGAGCATAACCGGTGAAAGACGAGATTCGAAGAATCATGCAGCTAGTTCAAGATGGCAAATTAAGCCCAGAAGACGCTGCCGAGTTGATTGATGCATTCAATTCCTCTGATGAGGAAATGGATTCGGATACTGGCCAATCGCCCCCGCCTCCACCAACAACTGGCGAACCGACTACCTCGACTGATAAAGACCCGTTTAAGAACTTCATCGGCTATGTTGAAGGCATTGGAAAGGAAGTCAGCGAGTCCGTCAATTGGCAAGACGTCGCTCGGCAAGTTAGAACCGGTGCACAAAAGGGATTTGACAGCTTGAAAGAAGGTATTGACAAGATCAAGAAAGACGGCAAGTTCAATTTCGACCTCTTTTCTGCAAAGGAAGTTCGGACAATTGAAATGCCAGTTAGCCTATCCGCGGGCCAAACGCTAAAAATTGAGAACCCAATCGGAGATATTCGAATAACTGGCGGACATGATTCTGGATTGATCAAAGCCGTAGCAAAGGTCCACGGAATTGATGCCGAAGAGGCAAAAAGGCGAGCAGCTGAATACACAATAGTCGTTGAAGAATCCGATCACATCGTGATGATTCGCCAGCCAGATAGCTCCGGAATTCACGTTGACCTCGATATTTCCATTCCGGCGGGAGTTCACATTGAGGCGAGAACCTGGAGCGGCGACTTATTGGCAAATGAGATTTCAGGCAATTGCAAAGTAACTGCAAATTCTGGCAACATCCGGGTTGCAGGAGTCAATGGCGCGGTCGAGATTTCTTCGCAAAGCGGCAGCGTGTTTGTTGAGGGAGTAACTACTCCTACGTTGACGCTTGAGAACAAATCGGGCAATGTCTCACTCATAAAAGTTGCTGGAAACATGAACATCCGCACAGCTTCGGGTGATCTGACACTCTCGCAATGTTCGGGCAAGAGCATCAGCGTGGAATCCGTTTCCGGTGATGTTTCGGTGGATCTGATTGAGCCCGTTACTGGAAGCACCAGCATTCGCACTGTGAATGGCTCGACTTCATTGGCAGTTCCCGATGGATGCGATTGCCGAGTAACCCTTTCCACCCTTCGCGGACATGTCACCTGCCCGCTTGAGCTTGAAGATGCGAGCACGAGCGAGATGCATGTTTCTGGACGGCTCGGCGATGGTACTGGGTCGCTTGATGTCAGCGCGGTAAATGGCTCGATCAACATGAATTTGAGAGCGCATTCGTAGGCATCGGACCATTATTAAGTCATTCGTTGTTGGCTACTCCCTTCCGATCCCTCGGCAACCACTGCATTACCCGACGAAACCCTGTACGTGATTTAATGGACAGGAATATCATGACTTGTCTTGAGCGACCTAATGAAGTAACTTGGCTCTAGGGCAACTCAAATGAAATTCATAAATCAACGTAGATTCGTGGCCGGGATGGTCGCACTTACATTCCTAGTATTAAGTACGCAAGCTAACGCTCAGCTACTCGGTAGTGCTAGCACTTTCGCCGTCTTGGGTGGGTCTACAGTCACCAACACAGGCACAAGCTTAATTAACGGGAACGTAGGGCTCTGGTCAGGATCGTCCATAACAGGCTTCCCGCCAGGCGTCATTACGAACGGATCAATACACTTGACAGACGCAGTTGCGCAACAAGCACAAACCGACCTTACGACTGCGTACAACACTTTGGCTGGCATGTCGTCGAACTCCAATTTGACCGGTCAAGATTTGGGTGGCTTGACTCTTATCGCAGGAGTGTATTCGTACACCTCCTCGGCGATTCTCACAGGATTGCTGACTCTAGACGCGCAAGGGGTTTCGAACGCACAATTTGTCTTTCAGATTGGAAGCACCCTAACCACAGCATCCAATTCCGTAGTCAACATAGTTAATGGCGGCAGCGGTTGCAATGTATATTGGCAGATCGGAAGCTCGGCAACTCTAGGCACTAGCACAACCTTCGCCGGGAATATCGTCGCTTTGACGAGTATCACCCTGAACACGAGTGCAACTATTCTCGAAGGCAGCGCACTAGCGCGAAATGGCGCGGTAACGCTGGATACGAACACGATCAGCACTTGCGGCGCGGTGCCAGAACCCGCTTCGATGCTCGCAATTGGCACTGGGCTTATCGCCCTTGTCGCTCGACGTCGCCGCAAATAAAACAACTTGATTGATCAAGTTAGGATAACGATATGAACAATTACAAGCATGGCTTTTTTGCCTCCGTGGCACTTCTGCTGTCACTTTCCCTGACCGGATGTGGCGGCGGTGGCGTCGCTACTGCACATTTAGGCCCAAACCGAGTGAATCTTAAGTCGGCGGGCAACTTTACTATTTTCGCGCTAACAGGGATTGACAACGCCACCTTTCCGGCAGCGATCACGGGCGACATAGGAGTCGGTCCCGGAGTCACATCCACAGCCATAACTGGGTTTGCGCTCATCCTGCCGACGGCGGGTGCGTTTTCAACCTCCGCCCAAGTCACTGGAAGGGTGTACGCGTTCGACTACGCGCCCCCGACTCCGACTAAAGTGACCACGGCTTCAACCGACATGGGCGATGCGTACTCGGACGCTGCTGGACGCGTGCTCCCAGACTTTCTCGACTTGGGCGCAGGCAATATCGGCGGGCTCACCCTCGCTCCAGGCCTCTACAAGTGGGGCTCGGGCGTGACCCTGCCGTTTGGCACGAACGTCACACTCGCGGGAGGTCCCAACGATGTATGGATTTTCCAAATATCAGGCACCCTCACGACGGCCGCCTCGACGAGCGTGTTCTTGACAGGTGGCGCAAAAGCCAAGAACGTCTTCTGGCAAGTTGCCGGATCAAGCGTGACCTTGGGAGCAAACGCAACTTTTGAAGGCGTTGTGCTCGCACAGGTCGCGATCAATCTGGGCAACCAGGCGCTCGTGAACGGCAGACTGCTGGCCCAAGCAGCGGTCAATCTTGATCAGAACGTCGTCGCCAAACCCGCTCCATAGTGTGATCGGCAAGGTCGAGGGATCCGGTCCCTCGACCTTCAATGCTCGTTTTCCAGATTTGAACATTCAATTTGAATGATCTCAACGAGCGAAAGGTCGAGAGGCTCCAAGTGTAGCCAAAAAGGCGTCAATGTCTCGATTGCTGTTCAATCGAATGACTTGCACCTCTGGACCATAATACATTCGATTCGCCTCGATGAGCGGACGGTTCTCCTTGTCGAACTTCCAGATGAACTTCAAAACTTTGATCAGTGCGTTCATCCGATGAGGTTCTCCGCGTTTGAACACACGCTTCGTAGCGCGCCATGTACACAAGAGTTTTGAGCCATCAAGCCAAAGGATGAGCGTAGCGCGTGGAAGGCGAATATCGAAGGTGGCGACAGCGAAGTTGCCATCGCTGATCCAGCTTTCGCAAGCGTGCGCTTCCTTTATCAGAGATCTGAACTCCTGAAGGTCTGCTTCGGTCCATTGCGGCTGCCAAATGGCGTCAAGCACGATGACAGGCGCACCCGTTATCTCGCCAAGTAGACGCGCAAATGTCGTCTTTCCAGCACCCGCTCGACCCAAGATGACAATTCGCTCCACGGTTGGTAATTGTACACAGAAGCCCCCTCAAAGCCCCTTCCCCCGTCAACTTCGCCGAACCTCCACAACTATTCGCTTTTGTTGACGGGGGAAGGTTGGGATGGGGGCCAAAACCTACGATATGAAGTTGGTAATTCGGAAATCGCGAATCGCGAGCAACAAATCCAGAATCAGGAATGGCACCCCCACCCTAGCCCTCCCCCGCAGACGCAGATCAGGCTGCGATTTCAATTGCTACAGTCTGCAGGGGAGGGAATCAAGTTTCTTACGGCACAGCGAACACAACCACCGAACCCGAATACTGCCCGTACCTGCCCTCGGCGCCGTAGCCCTGAATCCGGTATTCGCGCTTTTCGGCTTGGCCGGGCTCCAGCGGCGGGCGCTTGTCTGTAAAGTGAATCGTCATCCCAACGCCGATCTGCTCCCATTCGCCATCGGCGCGGCGCGAATCTATCGCCAAGAGCTTGTTTCGATTCTTGATGAGCCGCAAGCGCACCTGCCAGTTCGAATCAGCAAACGCCTTCAAGGCAGGAAGTCCAGGCTCGCGCTCGGGCAATGTGATGAT
>JANNJE010000524.1:0-4076 GCA_031405735.1 Armatimonadota bacterium
CCATGGCGCTTCCGTTCAGCCCTGCAACGGGAGATCATGCCGTTCGCGCATTGGCAACCATTGAAGCCGAATTGCTCACTCCTTATGGGCTTCGCACGCTCGGTCCGATGGAACCCGCATACCGCGCAAGGTTTGAAGGAAGGCTTCAAGAATTAGACGCCGCGTATCATCAAGGCACGGCTTGGCCGTGGCTCTTGGGCTCTTACGTTACTGCTGTGATGAAACTCACTGGAGATGCTGACCGCGCCCGACTATCTCTGGATAAGGTCCCAGAGATGCTGGCGGAATTTGGGATTGGGGGGATCGCAGAAGTCTACGACGGCGACGCTCCGCAACGGGCGAACGGTTGTCCGTGGCAAGCTTGGAGTGTTGCAGAGTTTCTGCGAGCAATTCGGGAAGACCTAAGCATCCCTGCACCCAAATTGGGGAAAACCGAAGCGGCGAAAGCCTCTCGAATCGCGTCAAAATGAATGCGGTTTCAGGAATTTCCATTCCAGTCCCTTCCCGCGAATTCGCAGGCGTTTTATGAGTTTTGTCCATTTGCACAATCACACCGAGTACAGCCTGCTCGATGGTGCAAACCGAATCCCGGAAATGGTGAAACGAACTGCCGAACTTGGCATGGACGCCCTGGCGATCACCGATCACGGCGTGATGTTCGGCGTGATGGAGTTCTATTGGGAATGCCAGAAGCATTCTATCAAGCCGATCATAGGGATGGAGGCTTACGTTTGCCCAGGCGGGCATTTGCAGCGCGGCGAACGCGACGATTACCACCTGCTTTTGCTCGCGAAGAACCTGTCAGGCTATCGAAACCTCTGCCAGCTTGCCACTATCGCGGCACTTGAGGGCTACTATTACAAGCCCAGAATTGATCACGATTTGCTCCGCAAATACAGCGAAGGCTTGATCGGAACGACGACCTGCATCGGCTCCGAGATCAATCAAGCAATCCTCAAAGGCGACCTGGACAAAGCCAACTATTTGGCGGGAATGTACAAGGAGATTTTTGGGGCGGAAAACTACTTTGTCGAATTGCAAGATCACGGGATGCCAGAACAAAAGCAGATCAACGAAGTCCTGATTCAGATTTCCAAGGACTTAAATCTGCCGTTGATCGTTACCAATGACTCGCATTATTTATGCAAGAACGACGCGAAGCCGCACGATGTGCTCTTGTGCATTCAAACTGGAGCCTCGGTGGACGATGTTGATCGGATGAAGTTTCCGAACGACGAATTTTACGTAAAATCGCCCGAAGAGATGGGAGCACTTTTCCCCGACCATCCTGAAGCGGTCGAAAATACGCTTCTCGTGTCTTCTCTATGCGACTTAGAATTAGGCAAGCAGAATGCGAATATGCCCGATCCCGATTTGCCAGAGGGCGAATCTCCACAAACTTATCTGCGGAAACTCGCAAAAGATGGCCTATCGAGAATCAAATCCCCTGAGCAGGGCCTGGAAAGGCTAGAATTCGAGCTTGACGTCATCGGAAAGACTGGCTTCGATTCATATTTCTTGCTCGTCCGACAATTTGCAAACTATGCTCGTGACAACGGGATATTCTACGGCGTTCGCGGCTCGGCAGCGGGTTCTCTAGTTTCGTACGCCATTGGCATAACCGATGTTGACCCTATCGAATTTGACCTCACTTTTGAACGGTTTTTGAATCCAGAACGGGTTTCCATGCCCGATATTGACATGGATTTTGAGGACTCGCGAAGAGACGAGATCATTGAATTCGTGACTGAGAAATTCGGCCAGGACCATGTTGCTCAAATCGTAACTTTCGGAACACTGGCAGCAAAGGCAGCCATCAAAGACTGCGGAAGAGTTCAAGGCTATCTTCCGCAAGAAACTGATCGGATTTGCAAGACAATTCCCAACATGCCAAACATGACATTGGCACGAGCACTCAAGGAAAGTGCCGAGTTTAGGGCGATGTACGACAACGATCCAAAGGTTCGCACGCTCGTGGAAACAGCCAAAAACGTAGAGGGGATTGCTAGGCATTGCGGAGTTCATGCCGCTGGAGTTGTCATAAGCCGCGAGCCGCTTGTGGAGCACGTCCCGCTTTATCGGGGAACGGATGGTCAAGCCGTGACCGCATTTGAAATGGGTGTCTTAGAAAAGATCGGCCTTCTCAAAATGGATTTCTTGGGACTTTCGAACTTAACAGTACTCTCACGAGCGCTCGAGAATCTTCGAAACGGGGACGCCGAGTCGCGCGAACGAATCGAGTCAATGCTTGGAATCAAGCTTGACCCGCACGGCATTTTGCCTGGAATGCCAGACGTACCCTACGATGACGCCCCAACCTGGGAAATGCTTGGCCGTGGCGAGACGGTTGGCGTTTTTCAGCTAGAAGGTGGCGGCATGACCCGGTATGTCGCGCAGCTCAAACCAACAAGCATCCGTGAGCTTGCGGCTATGGTCGCTCTCTATCGCCCTGGGCCGATGGAGCATATTCCGAAATTCATTGATACCAAGTTCGGAAGAATCCAACCAAAGTATCTGCATGAACGAATGGAACCGATTCTGGAAGAGACTTTCGGAGTCATCGTCTATCAAGACCAAGTCTTGAAACTCGTTCAAGCACTTGCGGGATTTTCGCTCGGAAGAGCGGATATTTTGCGCCGAGCGATGGGGAAGAAAGACAAAGCGGCGATGGATTCGATGCATGTTGAGTTCATTGAAGGCACAAACGCAAACGGAATTGCCCAATCCGTTGCGAACAAAGTTTGGGAACTGCTTTTGCCTTTTGCAGGGTACGCGTTCAATAAAGCTCATGCGGTGTGTTATGCAATTCTCGCCTACCAAACCGCATTCTTGAAGGCTAATTTTCCTGTTCAATATATGGCGGCTCTGCTTGCGGTTTATCGTGAAAAGGAAGACCGAGTCGTTTCCTTTATTGAAGAGTGCCGTAGGCTCAAAATCGCTGTATTGCCGCCAGATGTCAATCAATCTGAGCGAGATTTTAAGATTGAAGGAACTTCAATTCGATTCGGTTTGGCTGCAATCAAAGGCGTTGGAGCAGGATTGGCCGACGGAATTCTATTTGAAAGGCAAGAAAACGGACCCTACCGTCATATTTACGAATTCGCCGAAAGATTAAAGTCTTTTGGATCAAACAGAAATGCCATTGAAGCGCTTGCAAAGGCTGGAGCATTCGACAGCTTTGGAGACCATCGTTCAACTTTGCTCAAGTACGTTGATGCCGCAATCGCGTTCGCAGATATTTCACATCGAGACAAGCTTCGTGGACAAGATTCACTTTTTGGCGAAGGAGCGACGATTGAAGAAGCTTCAAACCTGAGCTACCCGCCTTTGCCGCCCGAAGAACCTCTGCAAAAGTCTGCGATTTTGGCAATGGAAAAGGAGGTCATGGGTATCTATGTTTCGGATCATCCGCTCCGCGGATACGAGCGAATCATTGCAAAGACCGCCCAAAACACCTGCGCTCAAATTGAGGAATTGGAAGAGGGCACAAAAGTTCGCCTCGCTGGCGTCATTGCAAACATTCGGCAGATCGTAACCAAAAGAACGGGCGAAAAAATGGCTTCTTTGGTCCTAGAAGATTTCTCTGGCCAAGCCGGAATCATTGCCTTCGCAGCGACGTTTGCGAAGTTCAAAGACCGAATGGTGAGAGACACAATTGTCAAGATTTCGGGTGTAGTGATGCACCGAGAACGCCTCGGAAGCGGCGGCGAAAAACTGATCGAAATTCGACTCGAAGACATCGAGCCGATGGAAGCGTCGCTTGATTTAGGCTTGGCACCAAGCGCAGATTCAGACGGCCTAGTAACAATTCTTATTGACCGAGCCACGCCAGAGCAGATCGGTCAGCTGTTAGAAGCGGTTCGTTCCCATCCAGGCAATTTTGAGGTAGCCATTCAGATAGAGCCGAGAGACGAACTTGCTCCGATTTCGTTGCCATTTACAGTTGATCCAACAAACGGATTTGTGGGTTCGGTGCGCCAAGTTGTCCGTGGAGCTGAAGTTGAAGTCATGTCGTCCCCCTCTGTAGGAAAGCATCAAACTTCAAGGGATGTTCCGGTGCCCTCCTAAATTTAGCG
>JANNJE010000525.1:0-1613 GCA_031405735.1 Armatimonadota bacterium
GTCGGCACTTGAAGGATTGCTATTTGACGGCATGACGATCATGTCAGGGGGATTTGGTCTCTGCGGCATTCCCGAGCATCTTATCATGGCGCTTCGCGATTCGGGCGTGAAGGATATTACGGTCATAAGCAACAATTGCGGCGTTGACGATTTTGGGATGGGACCGCTCTTGCAAACTCGGCAAATCAAAAAAATGGTCTCTTCGTATGTAGGGGAGAACGCCGAATTCGAGCGTCAATATTTGGGTGGGGAACTTGAATTGGAATTCAACCCACAAGGAACTCTTGCTGAACGGATTCGCGCGGGCGGAGCTGGGGTTCCTGCTTTCTTTACCAAAACGGGATATGGCACGATGATCGCCGAAGGAAAGGAAACGCGGCAGTTTGACGGCGAATGGTACGTGATGGAATCGGCACTTGTAGCAGACCTAAGTATCGTGAAGGCTTGGAAAGCTGACGAAACTGGCAATTTGATTTACCGTAGAACAGCTCGAAATTTCAACCCGATGATGGCAACTGCAGGCAAAGTTTGCGTCGCAGAAGTGGAGCAGATTGTTCCACTTGGGGAACTTGATCCAGATTGTATTCATACGCCCAGCATTTATGTAAATCGGCTGATTCAGGGCGCAAACTTTGAGAAAAGGATTGAGCGACTCACAACACGAACTCGAGAAGCCTAGGAAAGAGTGGTCGGGGCGACAGGATTTGAACCTGCGGCCTCCTGCACCCCATGCAGGCGCGCTACCAAGCTGCGCCACGCCCCGAACTTAGGTTGAATTATACTTGGAATTCCGGATGCGGCCTTCCCGATGGCCATCGGGACGCGCTACCAAGCTGCGCCACGCCCCGAACTTAGTTTGAATTATACTTGGAACTCCGGATGCGGTCACATGGAGGTTTACAGAAGCTGCTATCGCCCTATTTTCATGCTGGAAGGGTGCCAAATGACTGGCAGTTTTGACGCAACGATTCGCAACGAACGGAGCGCGGAGCCACGCTTTCGAAAGACTTTCAGGCAACAGAGCCAAAGCTCTGCATCCCGGTCCGCGGAGCCGCAATTACGCAAAACTGGCTAAGACAACAAAACCAGCTCCGCAAAGAAAATGCAAATGCGACAAGTTTCTAGCATCCATCCGGGATGCATGAATTAGACGACGTTTAACCCGGAGTCTCACAAGTTCGACTCCGGGTTAAATTCTTTGATCCCTCCGGGATCATTTCTCAACCGAGCCGTTTGGGACCGGGCCTTCCCGATCCATAGGGATGCGCTACCAAGCTGCGCCTCGCTCCGAAGGCGAACAAGATATTTATTTCGGGAGAACCAAGAGCGGCAAGCGGTTGTGCCGAATGAAATATCCAAACGCCTCATGCGAAGTAGGGATTGTCCGACCTGAGAGGTTTGCTTTATCTAGCTTCATCGCAATATTTAACGCTTCAACAGCTGACTTGCCGTACGAATTCGAATCGGCATTCAATTGCTGAACCCGTTTTCGATCGCCGTCGGTCATATTTCCACCGGGAGCACTTTTGCGGATTGCTTCCGCACGCGACTTCAATTCAGATTCCATCACGCTATCTGCCATGGCCTTAATGTATTGCCCTGGAGCATATCCA
>JANNJE010000526.1:0-1564 GCA_031405735.1 Armatimonadota bacterium
GTGTCTCCTTATGCCAAAGTCGGCGGCCTTGCCGATGTAGCAGGATCACTGCCGACGGCTCTCGCAAAGTTCGGCCATGACGTTCGCACCGTAATGCCGCTATACAAGATTGTTGAAACCAATCCCGATTTGAAGCTGAAAACCGTCCTCTCGGATGTCAAAGTGAGCATCAATCCTTGGTGGCACAAAAGGGCGAATGTTAAAGAAAAGCAGCCAAACGGCGTAAAAACCTACTTTATTGGAACGGACGAATGGTTCAACGAGGTGGATAAAAGCGAAAAAATCTATGCGCCTGGAGTAGATGCCTATCTCTTTTTTGCCCAGGCAGTTCTTCGAATGTGCGAAGAACTGAACTGGATTCCTGATTTGATCCATTGCAACGATTGGCACACCGGCATGATTCCCGTTCTTTTGCGAGAACAGGCAAACGAGCGATTTTCTGAAACTGGGATACTTTTCACGATCCACAATTTGGCGTACCAGGGCGAATTCGGCATAGATTCGCTTGATAAACTGGGCCTTTCGCGCGAGTTGTTCGATCATCACAGGTTAGAAACCTACGGTTTGGTGAATTTTCTGAAGTCGGGCTGCGCCTATGCCGACGCCGTGAACACCGTCAGCGAAAGCTATTCAAGGGAGATTCAGACACCGGAATATGGATGTCGGCTCGATGGCATGATGCGGCATCTTGCTGATAATGGGAAGCTGCATGGCATCCCGAACGGAATTGACCAGGACGAATGGAATCCTGCTACCGATCAGAGAATTGCGGCCAATTTTGACGCCGATCATCCACAGAAAAAGGCCAAGTGCCGCGAAGCACTTTTCAAAGCGCTGAATTGGGAACCGATTGGTGGGGCTCCGGTTGCTGGAATCGTGAGCCGCCTCAGCGAACAAAAAGGGATGGATCTCATTCTTCGCGCGGCCAAACGAATATTCGAGCTTCCCGTACAGATAGTTGTTCAAGGGCTCGGCGATCCTTGGCTTGCAAACGAGTTTCGAAAGCTTCAGAAGAGACATCCTAAGCATTTTCGATTTGCACAGAAATTTGATGTTCAACTTGCACAAAACGTGTATTCTGGATGCGATCTCTTCCTCATGCCCAGTGCATTTGAGCCTTGCGGTTTGGGCCAGTTGATTGCGATGCGATACGGCACAATTCCGGTAGTTCGGGCGACCGGCGGGCTTGCGGATACGGTATTTGAGAGCGGAGAGCGGAGTGCGGAGAGCGGGCAACATACAACTGACAACCGACAACCAACAACACAGGGACTGCCATCCGCTAACTGCCAACCGCAAACCCACAATGGCTTCGTCTTCCAAAACCGCGACCACAACGAGTTTGCCGACTGCGTTAAACGCGCTGCAAATGCGTTTGCAAACAAATCTGAGTGGGCAAAAATCGTGGACAGTGCCATGAGGTCAGATCATTCCTGGACCGTCAGCGCAGCCAGATATGAGCAGCTTTACCTCAAGTGCATAATGTCTAAAAGGTCGAACGAAGCTAAGGCGAGCTAGGTTCCTTTTTGACGGTGCCTTGCACGATGCTTTTCAAAGTATCGTC
>JANNJE010000527.1:0-2519 GCA_031405735.1 Armatimonadota bacterium
TGATAATACGCCTCCACACCTGAGCGCAAGTTCACGTACGGATGGGCAAAGTGATCCATAGAAGAAAGGAAAATTGTGGTCTTTACGATGTTTGAAGGGGTCATGCCCGCGGCCTTCAGAACCGCTCGAATGTTGTCGCAAACCTGCTTTGTCTGTACATTGATGTCGCCGGAAACTAGGGTTCCGTCTGCCTTTAAGGGAATTTGGCCCGAACAAAAAAGGAACTTCCCGTCTGCTCGAACGGCGTGCGAATAAGGACCGATTGCCGGGGGTGCGCCTTCGGCGGTAATGGTTTCACGTAACATTCCCTGAGAGTACTTTTTTTCGACTGATGGTTGTACTCGAAGCGGCAAAATCAAACTCAAGGCAACAAGTGAAGCTACCAATGAAAGTCTTCCATAAGCGTCCATTTCACAATTATGGCAATTCGCTTTAGGCAAATATAAAAGATCGGGCCCCGAAACAACACGGGGCCCGTTTGGACTCAACCAATCTCTGCGGACTGGCTCAACGTGAAGCGTTTATCGCTTCATGTTGATGAGTTCTTGAAGCATTTCATCTACTGTCGTCACGACTCGCGTATTGGCCTGGAATCCGCGTTGCGTAATGATGAGATCAGTAAATTCTGAGCCGATGTCAACGTTTGACTGCTCGAGGAATCCCGAACTGATCATGCCGCGACCGCCGCTTCGTGGCTCGCCGATATAGGGCTCGCCAGAATTGTCAGTTGGGCGCCACATGTTTGCGCCAACTCGGTCAAGGCCATTTGTGTTTGGAAAGATCGCCATTGCAATTTTGCCAAGCGTGCGGGTTAGGCCGTTTGAGAAAATGCCTGAAATTGTTCCATCAGAACCAATGGAGAAGCCATTCAGCGATCCAGGAGGGAATCCGTTCTGACTCGAAGTTTGTACTTGAGTCTCGGTAGCAAGCTGGCTAATGTTCGCGAAATCAACATCAAGGGTGAATGCAGGTGCACCACCGGATCCCGGTGTCACCGTGATCGATCCCGGCGAGCCAGAAGTCAAAGTTCCATTGGCGCCGAACACAAGGGTTCCAGAACCACTCACCGTCGAAGGAGCTTGAGCCGAAACCTGCCACTCCCACGTGTTATCCGCAGATTTGATCATGTGAAGTGTTACGTCGTGCTGCTGGCCGAGGGTGTCGTAAACTCTCAACGTTGAATTCCGCCATGCGGGATCTGTCGTTGGAGGCAACGGAAGGCCAGTAATAGCTTCTCTGTTGTCCAAGTTCCCGGACATGATCGCATTTGTCGTGACCTGAACGGATGTTCGGGAGCCAAGTGGGATGTTTAAAGATGACGCCGGTCCTACGACAGAATTGGGATCAATTAGACCGGTAGCTGGATTCGCAGTCCATCCGACCAATCTTTCGCCCGTTGCTCGATGAATCAAATCGCCATTGGCATCGAGGTCGAACGCGCCGTCTCTTGTGTAGCCAATCCGGTCGCTGTTGCTGACCATAAAGTAGCCGTTTCCTTGAATTGAAAGATCTGTGGGTCTATTTGTTGCATTAAGCGATCCTTGCTCATTGTTGACGTCCGTGCCAGCAACCGTGACTCCCAAGCCGAACTGAATCGAGTTCGTTCCTCCAAGACTGCCGTTTGGACGAGTTGCGCCGCGCATAGTTTGGGCAAGCATGTCTTGAAAAATGACTCTTGCACCTTTGTACGCGGTCGTATTGACGTTAGCAAGGTTGTTGCCGATGACGTTCATGCGCGTTTGCTGCGCTTTGATGCTGGCGACGCCAGCGAGTAGTGCCTGTAACATGGTTTTGTTTCTCCTGTTTTCAGGCCACGAGAAGATTGCCCTTCTGGCTCTCTTCAAACGCTCGGAGCTTTCGGCTCCAATCCCGCTTTTTCGTGGCTCTCGTTTTGTAATTTGGTTGTTAGTTGTTAGTTGTTAGTTGTTGGTTGATCAGACAATGACGGCCGAATCAATGTTTGTGAACACTTGGTCCTTGAGGTTTTGTTGATCAACTGCCGTTATCACGGTGCGATTCTTGACGCTGACTACAAGTGCAACGTCGTCAATCATTACTAGCGATTCCCTGGCTCCCTTGTCGGCCGCCCTTTGGACGCCTACAAGGACCCGTTCCCATTGCTCTCCATCAAGTGCAATGTTTCGGCTTTCCAGGCGAGTGGCAGCATGTCCGCTTACCTTTAGCCGATCTTGCAAAATCGCCGCGAATGCTTCCTTGTCGGCTGGTCGTTGAACCTGCGTTTGCGGGTTTGCAACGACTTGCCGATTCTGAATCAGCTCATTTATCGCGTTGTTTCGTATTGGATCTGCCATTTTCGTTCCTTAATTTGCGGACATAGAGATTCGGAAAACCTCTACTCCGCTACTTCCCTCACATTGGACAGTTTCACGTCTACCAAGCCGCCGTTCTCTGCACGCAATGACAGTACGTATTCGCCGTTTTGCTCGGCAACATCAAGCGCGGTCCGCCGCGCGGTGACTTTGACGTGACGCCAGGGTTGCTGCGCGACGAGGAACACG
>JANNJE010000528.1:0-2654 GCA_031405735.1 Armatimonadota bacterium
CTTGCGTTCGATGACGACGTCAGCCTGTGCCTTGCGAAGGAGCGGATCCCCGGCCATGGGAAAAGTATAAGCGCATATGCGCATGAATGGGAGTGGGTCTACCGGTTCACGACCGGTCAGACGGAATTCCTACCCTCCTCATCATCTGCGGGCTCCCAGGAACTGGAAAGACCACTCTAGCCAAACAATTCGAAGCCAACGAGCCCGCCGTTCGGCTCTGCCCCGATGAGTGGATGCAAAAGCTTGGTGTGAGCCTTTGGGACGAAGAGATGCGCGCCAGAATCGAATCCATCCAAGCTGACCTCGCGGGCAGATTGCTGGAACTGAAAACTTCCGTCATCATCGAATGGGGAACGTGGGGGCGAGACGAGCGCATCGCCCTAGCTGAGCTTGCTCATAGCAAAGGAGCAATGGTCGAACTTCACTGGCTACATGTTCACGATCCTGACGAGCTATGGAAACGCATCCAGAAACGAAATCTGGAAGCCCCGCCGATCGAGCGGCATCAGCTCGACGAATGGATCGCCGCTTTTCAGGAGCCCCAAAAAGACGAACTCGAAGCCTACGACGAGGTCTTCATTCATAACTGCTAAGAGTTGACCGGAATCGTTACCTTTGTCCCAACCGGGCGTCAATAGTACGAGGGAAACTTATGCTCGCCATTCTTGCCGCCATCGCGATCTTGCCGGGAACGCCGACCCTTGGCATCGAAACCCTGGTATTGATGGAGAAGTCGCCATCGGCCGCCGCTTCAGCCCTTCAAAGTCGATTCAAATCCCAAATCGAGCAAAGAAAGTGGGAAAGCGCATTCGAGACGGCGGGAGAATATATCGAAACCCAAAAGCTGGATCCGTACCTTCATATGCAACGGGATTGGTACCGATACGAGCTACTGTTGCTTGCCAACAAACTAGATAAGGTCATAAAGCATACGGAATCAAGCCTACGGCCCCTTGGCGTCTACCAGGACAAACCGATCCGGCGCCCGAAAGACTACATGGAACTGGTAGCCAAAGTCGGCGCATCCGATGAACTTAAGGAAATGAATGAGCGCTATACGCATTGGTCCGTTTCGCATTCGAAGGCGTTGGAGTTCGTGGAGCTTGCCTCGACAATGACCGGAGACTTCAAGCGCGCGACTTGGGCGGTAGACGAGCTAAGCGTTATTCCCACTCTGTGCGGCACGGGCATGGAAGCCGTGCAGTTCCAGTTTCATGCCAGAAAATTGGTGTACGAGCGGTCGCAAAAGGATCGAAAGCTTCTTCGGAAGTATGCTGACAAAGGCTTCGTCCCGATCAAATGGCCCAGCACTGATCTGCAAAGGCAAGTCCATTTTGTTGCCGTTTACGCCCGATGGGCGGAGGCTGGCCTTGCGCCCAGTAAGGAAAAACGCAGGGCCTTCGAGAGGTTGAAAGACATCCTCGATGAACAAACCGCGGTCAATGAGCAGCGCCTCTTCCTCCGAATCGCTACCGAACGATTAGCGGCTCCGAGCGGCTAAGTCGTCAGCTCTTGATCCAGTTCGGAAACCGCAGAATCCAGCCGCTCAAGATCCGAGCGAGCATCTCGCAGACTGGCCAGAGGAGTCATGGCAGGATCCATCTGGGAGGCAATTTGTGCCGAACGAGCACTGTGTTCTAGAGCTTTCGCCGTTGCCTTCATCTCTTCCAGCAGAGGTAGTGCCCAGCCTCTGCCAAGTTCGACTTCTTGTGCCTGCGGAGTTTCCGGATCAGCCAGTGCTAGCATCTGTGACATAGCTTCATCAAGTGCTCGCTGGGCTTTGATTGCGGCCTCGTTCCATACGGGAAGGAGCGCCGTTGGCAGGTCTCTTTCTGGCCCTGGGCGAGCGGTCAAATATGTTGAAGCGGCATCTTCGAGCACTTCTGCGACTTTCGGTGAAAGAGTCGGGAGCGCACCTAACAGGTTCTTGAGCGAGACGAGCCGCATCCCGAGTTTCATGCACCTTTGCCGAAGTCGCATTTGCACTGGCGTTATTTGCATTGCCAATCGGTGGAAAATCCATCCTAGGCCCGCTCCGATAACTGCCATGCCGGCCGTCCCGATCCAGAAAAGCGGGTGCACGGTCAGCGCCAAAGGCATAAAGCACCCTAGCGCGAGAACTACGCCAGAAAGCGGACTGATCCAGCGGCCGTAATGGTAGCCGTCCTTGATCTTGTACGCCTCCTCTTCGATCAACGTCTCAAGGTGGGGGTACTCAGACTGTTTGTTCAGCCCGGGGAAGCGTCTGGCGACGCGAAGCATTGATAATGCGCCCATATTCATGAGTTTATACGCACGATGAACGTTACGGGTTGCTGGATTGGATGTCCGGGGTCCTACGGATGTTATTTCTTACGCTTATCCTTGACATTCACTCCAGCCTCGCCAAACTGAAAAACGAACTGATCTATGTCGGCGGCGGATGCGAACGCAGAAACTGGAATGATGATGCAGCTTAACCGTGAGAGAAACAAGAGAACGTAATTTTGGTTAAGTTCTACCCATTCAAAATCTGAAATCGGCAATCTGGTCTCCCTATCTGGCCCAGTTTTCGAAATCATCATTTTGTCGTCGAATGACGTCTCGTGACTCATTTCGTTTCGTTTTCCAACTTTTCCAACTACCATCCTTCGAAGCAGAATCTCATAGTAAAC